>USOM01000001.1 GCA_900556345.1 uncultured Clostridium sp.
AAATTTACAGTGAAGTTCATAAAGAACCAAAAGATGCATCATTTGAGCCTGAAACACATACAATAACATCAGCTGAAAATGGAATAGATTTTAATGTTGAAAACGCAAAAAAAATACTTGAAACATCAGATAATGAATGCACAATTCCTTTAACAGTATTAAAACCAAATGTTACAAATAATATGATTGGATCAGAAGCATTTCCAGATTTACTTGCATCTTATTCAACCAAATATGTTGCATCAAATAAAAATAGAACAACAAATCTTAAACTTGCAGCTGGAAAAATAGATGGAACTGTATTATTACCAGGAGAAGTTTTCTCTTATAACAATGTAGTTGGAGAAAGAACAATTTCAGCAGGTTATAAAGATGCTGCAATATACTTAAATGGTCAAGTGGTTGATGGTTTAGGTGGTGGAATTTGCCAAATATCTACAACTTTATTTAATGCTGTACTATTTTCTAACCTAGAAATTGTAGAACTCTATAATCATCAATTTGTTCCATCTTATGCAACTGCAGGGCGTGATGCAACTGTTGTTTATGGAGTTAAAGATTTTAAATTTAAAAACTCTAGAAATTATGCTATAAAAATTAATTGTTCTGTTGCAAATGGTGTTGCATCTTTCCAAATTTGGGGATTTAAACAAGAACCCGAATATGAAGTCAGTGTTTCTGCAAATGTAACAAGCCGTACTTCTTCTTATATTAAGTCTGCTACATATAGGACTTTGAAACTTAATGGAGAAGTTGTTAAAACTGAAAAAATTTCAAATTATACTTATAAAGTTCATTAAAAGCATATTTTAAAAAATTTGACATATAATAAAATATGTGCTATTATAATTACAACAACGTTGAAAAAGGAAATCAATCAAGACAAAATAAAAAAGACTAGGTAACGAGCATAACCTAGTCTTTTTTGTGTGCTATTCTTCAAATAATATTTTTACAATTAAGTAAAGTATTACAAGTTTAAATAGCCTTAGGAAATCTTTCAAAACAAAACCTCCTTCCTGCCTCTTAGCAAGTCGGCACCAACTACTATAAAATATTTATATGATTTTGTCAATGATTTTCCATTAATTCCAATTGACAAAATGTCGAAAATTGTATAGAATTAAAAGGATTTAAAGGAGTGATAAATATGGCACAAAACATATTACACGTAGGACTAGATGTAGGCTCTACAACAGTAAAAATCGTAGTAATGAACGAAAATAAAGAAACTATATATAAAGATTATAGGAGACATTTTTCAGATACAAAAAATACGGTATGTGATGTACTTAACGAATTAAATGAAAAATATCCAAATAGTAAATTTACACTTGCCTTAACAGGTTCTGGTGCAATGTCTGCAGCAAAATTTTTAGGTGTAAGTTTTATACAAGAAGTTGTATCTTGTAAAAGAGCAGTAGAAAAATATATCCCTCAAACAGATGTAGTTATAGAACTTGGTGGAGAAGATGCAAAAATAATTTATTTTGATAAATCAATTGAACAAAGAATGAATGGTACATGTGCTGGTGGAACTGGCGCTTTTATTGACCAAATGGCATCTCTACTTCATACAGATACTGCAGGATTAAATGAACTTGCAAAAAATCATAAAACAATTTATCCAATTGCATCAAGATGTGGTGTTTTTGCAAAAACAGATGTACAACCTTTAATAAATGAAGGAGCCGCAAAAGAAGATATTTCGGCGTCAATTTTCCAAGCAGTTGTTAATCAAACAATTTCGGGTCTTGCTTGTGGTAGACCAATTAGAGGAAAAGTTGCATTTTTAGGTGGACCTCTTACATATCTTTCAGAATTAAGAAATAGATTTATAGAAACTTTGAAATTAAAAGATGACGAGATAATAATACCTAAAGAAGCTCATCTTCTAGTAGCTACAGGTGCAGCTCTTGATTCCCTAGATGAAGAACCTTTTTCTAATGAGGAATTAGCAACTAAAATTGAAAATTTAAAAATATCTAAAGATACTACAACAAGCCCAATTGAGCCATTATTTAAAGATTACAATGAATATGAGGAATTTAGAAAAAGACATTCTAAAGCTTCTGTTCAAAAAGCTAAACTTCAAGATTACAAGGGAGATTGTTTTATAGGAATTGATGCTGGTTCAACAACAACCAAAATTGTTTTAATAGATAACAAAGGAAAATTACTTTATTCATTATACGGAAACAATGAAGGAAATCCTTTACAAAGCGTTATAAAGATGTTAGATAGTTTATATGAGGTCCTTCCTAAAACAGCCAAACTTAGATTTAGTGGTGTTACAGGATATGGAGAAAAACTAATTCAAACAGCTTTAAATGTTGACATTGGCGAAATTGAAACAATAGCACATTTTACAGCTGCTAAACAATTTGAACCAGATGTTACAAGTATAGTAGACATCGGCGGTCAAGATATGAAATATATACGTCTTAAAAATGGTGCAATAGATAGCATAATGCTTAATGAAGCTTGTTCATCAGGATGTGGTTCATTTATAGAAACTTTTGCCAAAAGCTTAAATCTAGAAATTTCAGAATTTGTAAAACAAGCAATCGAAGCTAAAAGACCAGTAGACTTAGGCTCTAGATGTACCGTATTTATGAACTCTAAGATAAAGCAAGCACAAAAAGAAGGATATTCTGTTGGAGATATTTCAAGTGGTCTTTCATATTCTGTAATTAAAAATGCTTTGCAAAAAGTTATGAAAATAAGAGATTTTAATACCTTAGGAGACAAAATAGTAGTACAAGGTGGAACATTTTATAATGATGCCGTTCTTCGTGCATTTGAGAAAATTGTTGGTAAAAATGTTATAAGACCAGATATAGCAGGCCTTATGGGTGCTTATGGAATGGCCTTAATTGCCAAAGAGCAATATGAAACAAACCTTGATATGGAATATTATTCTACTATATTAAAACAAGATGAATTAGATAAATTAGACATAAAAATAAATCATACAAGATGTAATGGATGTGAGAACCACTGTAAACTTACAGTAAATATATTTAGTAATGGAAAGCGCTACATCTCAGGAAACCGTTGTGAAAAAGGTGCTGGAAAAACAGAAAATCATAAAAATTTACCAAACTTAGTTAAATACAAATATGAAAGAATATTTGATTATAAACCAATAGAAGAACAATATGCAACTCGTGGAACTATTGGTATCCCTAGGGTTTTAAATATGTATGAAGATTATCCCTTCTGGTTTACATTTTTGACTAACTTAGGATTTAGGGTAATTATATCAGATAAAAGTACTCGTAAAACTTATGAGGATGGGATGGAATCTATGCCATCAGAATCAGTATGTTATCCTGCGAAATTATCACATGGTCATATTGAAAATTTATTGCAAAAAGGAATTAAAACAATATTTTATCCTTGTATGCCATTTTCAAGAAAAGAATATGAAAAGGCTGATAATAAATACAACTGCCCTATTGTAATTTCATATTCAGAGGTTTTAAAAAATAATGTTGAAGGATTAAACAATCCTGAAATAAAATTCATTAATCCATTTTTACCATTTGATACACCAAATTTAGTAAAGAAAATTTTAGAATTAGATGAATTTAAGGAATATAAATTTACAAAACAAGAATTGATAGACTCTGCTGAAAAAGCACAAGCAGAATATCATAAATGTAAAAAAGATATTCAAGATAAAGGTATTGAAACCGTACGTTACCTAGAAGAAAATAACTTAAAAGGAATTGTTTTAGCTGGTAGACCTTATCATATAGACCCAGAAATAAACCACGGAATTGATACATTAATTACATCTCTTGGACTTGCAGTTTTAACAGAGGACAGTATTTCAAATCAAACTCAGGCTACAAGACCAATAAGAGTTGTAGACCAATGGATGTTCCATTCAAGATTATATGCAGCAGCAGACTTTGTTGGAAAACATGATAACTTAGAGCTCGTACAATTAAATTCCTTTGGATGCGGAGTTGATGCAGTAACTACTGACCAAGTTGAAGAAATTTTAAGAAGTTTTGGAAAAATGTACACATTAATAAAAATTGATGAAGTAAACAATTTAGGAGCCGTAAAAATACGTATCCGTTCGCTTCTTGCAAGTATGAATAAACGTGCAAAAGAAAAATTAGAAGGAAATTATGCAATTAATAAAAAAGTATTTACAAAAGACATGAGAAAAGATTACACCATACTAATTCCAATGATGATACCAATTCATTTTGAATTATTAGAACCTGCAGTAAATTCTTGTGGATATAACATGGTTCTTTTAAGAGAATGTACTCAGCATACAGTTGAAACTGGTTTAAAATATGTAAATAATGATGCATGTTACCCATCAATATTAGTTACTGGCCAAATGATAGAAGCATTAGAATCTGGAAAATATGATGTAAATAAAACAGCACTTATAATGTCACAAACAGGTGGAGGTTGTCGTGCTACAAACTATATAGGATTTATCCGCAAAGCCCTACGCGATGCAGGATTTGAGCAAGTCCCTGTAATATCATTAAATGTTGTTGGTATGGAAAAAATGCCTGGATTTAAGCTTACTCCAAAGATGATGGACAAAATGATTAAAGCCATACTTTTAGGAGATTTATTACAAAAAATGCTTCACAAAAATAGAGCTTATGAAATAAATAAAGGCGACACTGATAAAGTATTTGATAAATGGATGGAAAAATCTAAAAAACTTGTTACAAAATGTACAAATTCGGAATTTAAACAAGCAATTTATGATATGGTAGATGATTTTGAAAAAATTGAAGTTGATATGACAAATGTTAAGCCTAAAGTTGGAATTGTTGGAGAAGTATTAATAAAATACCATCCTTTTGGAAATAACTATGTTGCAGACCTACTTGAAAAAGAAGGTGCAGAAGTTGTTTTGCCAGATTTTATGGGATTTGTTAAATTTATGGCAACACATAAAATCACATTTAATCAATTATTAAATAGCAATAAAATATCTGCAACTGTAAGCAAAATCGCTTTAAAATTAATTAATCTTATGGAAAAAGATACAAAAATGGCTTTAGAAAAATCAAATAAAAATTATTTACCAACTTGTGATATTTACCACTTAGAAGACAAAGTTAAGGATATTTTATCTATTGGAAATCAAACAGGCGAAGGATGGTTCTTAACTGCTGAAATGGTAGAATATATTGAAAACGATATACCAAATATTGTTTGTGTTCAACCTTTTGCTTGCCTTCCAAATCACGTTGTTGGAAAAGGTGTTATTAAAACTATTAGAAGTAAATACCCTATGGCAAATATAACTCCTGTTGATTATGACCCAGGTGCAAGTGAAACGAACCAAGCTAATAGAATTAAGCTTATGATGGCTGTAGCTAAGGATAATTTAAAAAATTCTAAAAATTAACATTATAAAGGTTTTCAAGTTAATTGCTAGAAAACCTTTATGCCGTATATAAAAGGAGAAATTGATGAAAAATTATTATGAATTATTAGAAGTTTCTGAAAAGGCTTCACCAGAAGTTATTAAAAAGGCTTATATTACTTTGGTTAAAAAATATCATCCAGATTTACAACCAGATGATGAGAAAAAATCTGCCGAAGATAAAATTAAGGAAATTAATGAGGCTTATGAGGTTTTGTCTGATAAAGCGAAAAAAGAGAGTTATGATAGAAAACTTCAAATGCAAAGAGTTAAAGAAGAACATTATAATACTTCTTCAAATAGTCAAAATACTTCAAATAATACATATAAAAATACAAATAGAACTCCAAACTCAAATAATAAAAAAAATAATTATTCAAAACCTCACCCACAAAAAAGAGTTATTCATAAACCTACTATGAATGAAAATTTTGATGATTTTAGCGATTTTAATAATTTTCAAAATGATTATAACAACATTATGAACGAAGTCTATAATAATGCCTATAATGAAGCTTACAATAACGCTTATAATCAAGCTTATATTAATAATTTAAAAAATATGGGATATGAAATTCGATATGAAAGACCTTTTAAAGAAAAACTAAAAATTGCATTTGCTTCATTTTGTGGAATTTTACTTGTTATTTTTATTGGTTTTATTTTATGGCATATACCTTTTATAAAAAATTATTTTATTAATTTGTATAATGATAATGTTATCTTTAAAATTATAGTTGATTTAATATCTAATATTATAGAAAGTTTTTTAGCTTTGTTCAAATAAAAAAAATCAGAGGAGTTCGAAAAAACGAAACTCCTCTGATTTTTTACCACTGAACAATTGCAGTGACAGCTGCAACTACAACGATAAACCAGTACGACCGCTGTAACCAGACACAATGTTCTGGGGCAAAGAACCACTTTGCAAGTTTACCAAAGCTAATCAGTGTTACAACCACAAAAATTGCAAGCATCTCTAATAATAATGTTAATCCTGTATTCATTGTATATTCCTCCTGTTTTTCTTATTAGAAAATATATTTATATTATACCACATTTATCTTTAATTTACAATTTTCACTAAAAAACATTACTACCTTTGTCTTCAATAGCTTCAAATTGATTGTCCTCATCATAAATACTGTTTATATTCATTGCTGTTCCATCATAAGAAAATGTTTTATTATTATTATCAATATTTATAATCATATAACTATCCGTAATCGCAGATGAGCCATCATCAAATCTTAAGCTAATTATATATTTAACAACACCATTTTTTTCACCATATTTATATATTTTTTCTAGTGAATAATAATTAACGTTATCTACATTAAAAACAAATGATAAAATATTCTCTTTAGTTATTGCTCTTCTAGGCCTTATTAGGTTATCTATAAACTTTGTTGAACACATATTTAATAAATTTTGTTTTTGCTCATCATCATTATTTTTTTTTGCTATATAAATTGTATTTATTATTTTTTCACCTATTTTTTTTACAATTCCATACTCACTGCTAGAAGTATCAATTTCCTTTAAATCATCTTCTTTATATTGTACATCATCAAAAATAGATGTATTTTGAACTATATAATTATTATTTTTAGCTTGTTGTTCATTTTTAAAAAAATTATTCATTCCCTTTATTAGAAAATATATTCCAATAACAATAATAACAAATGTTAATATTTTAAAATCATTTTTATTAAGCCATAGTCTAATTCTATTCCACATACTATCTAACTCCCAAATTAAGATTTACTAACTGCGTTTTTCCTTTTTTTGCCTGTAAAATCTCTAAACAAAACAATTACAGATCTAATAAATAAAGCACTGATTCCTATTATTATAAGTACAATAAGAGCTGGAACATCAGCCATCAAATATACATTACTTTGTATTAAAATATAATATACGAATGCTATAACAGGCCTTAATAAAACCAAATATAAATATAATTTTATCCAGTTTCCTATAAAACTTTTTCCTCCACCTATTTTTATAAATGCATTTATTAATATTAATATTGGTGTAATAACGCTTATACCTGCAATTAAAAGTGTTCTACTTATAAATATACAATACAATACAGATTTAAAAAATGTTACTACCATTCCAGCTATCATATTTATTCCTGCTTTTAATGGGTGTTCTTTTGAATTATATTGAGATTGAAACATTAATAACCCTTCTAAATTTGTATCAAAATAATAATCTACTGTTTTCGTTTGTATTCCTGAGCTTCCATTACTGTCTCCTACCGCTCCATCAGCTAAATCCTCTTTTCCTGGTAACCAACCCCAACAACTAAAATCCCAACTTTGTTTCCATTCATCTATTGTACAAATCACAACTCCTGTACTTCCTCGACCTGTACAACTTGCTATTTGTCCATCACCTATATAAATACCAACATGTCCCGCATCTTGTCCGCAAGCACTATCTACAGTTCCACTTGAACTTCTAAAAGAAAATACAGCTGCCCCTGGTACAATATTATCAGTTGAAGTTGAAGAATTAACAGCTTTTTGACCTGCCTCATGTGCACAATTTTGATATGGAATTTCTGGTCTATTTAAAGCTGTTCTGTAAACTAGTTCAACCCACATTTCGCAATATCCCCCACTAGCACCTAAATTGTCTAAGCTCTTAGCCTGATCTACAACCTTTTGTCTAAGTGTTGCTGCATCACCTGAAGAAGTAGTTGTTGTACTTGTCGTTGTTGAACCAGAACTACCTGAACCACCTAATATAGGAGCATTTACTGCAAATTTTGAATTTTTAACATAAACAGTTATACTTTCGTTTTCAACTTTTTTATTTTCCATTGCATTTACAATATTATCGGAAAAAGCAACAATTAAATTCATTACAAATACTGCCAATGCTAATGATATAACGGATATCACCCATTGCTCAACTAGTCTTTTGGATTTCATATATTGATTAGGATTTTTTTCACCTTTTTTCCCATTAATTATACTAGAAAAAGGTAAAATATTTAAACTAGGAGAAATTCCTGACGTTACTGTTACAACAGCCATATAGATAAGTACTGTAATCATTGCTCCACATGCAATGTATAAAAAAACTTTGTATGTATTTCTTACAAAACTCCTAATTGCTTTAGCTTTTTCAGCTGTTTTGTCTTCTTGAGTAGTATCATTTGATGATGAATTCTTATTTTTTTTCGATTTTTTGCTTTTTTTAGAACTGCTTTTACTATTAGTTTTATCATTTCCAAAAAAATCTATACTGAATATTCCAGAATTATCATACAGAACATCTTCAATAGTTGTTTTTATACCCGCTGGTAGTTTTTCATCTGTAATTAAATCTTGAGCATCTATTAAAACATCATAACTATCTGGTTCTCCATCTTCTTCAACTGTTTTAAAATTTACATTTTTCTTTATTTCTTCTATTGAATCTGCATATACACTATTATCAAATACCTGACATATAATGTAAAATAGGCATATACAAATTATACAAAATTTTTTTAGTATTTTTTTCAATTAATATATGCCTCCTTTTAATTATAATCTGAAATATCTATATTGCCATTTGAATTTATTATAACCCTCAATCTATTTTCATCAGGATTATTAAGTTTAAATATTATTCCTATCCTTCCTGTCGTTTCTTGATATTCATATTTTTGTACCTCTGCAATAGTAGCATCAAAAAAGCCATATTTATAAATGTATTGTTTTATTGCTTCTGTTAATTTTTCTTCACTTTTTATGTACTGTGCCATTTCACTTGTGATTCCCTGTAGTTCAAAAGAAAATGTTTTCACATTACTATTTATGTTTAATTCATTATTAACATTATTTTCCGTTTCATTTGTGTTGCTAATAGAATTTGTATTTCCAATACTATTTAGCACATTTGAACTATTTGTATTTTCCACACTATTAACTGTATTTGTTGTATTATTTGTATTTTCAGAACTTATATTTGTATTATTAATCATATTATTAGATACATTGCCTATAGAATTATTAATATTATTAAAAATCTCATTATCTTCCTTGCCATCACCTAGCATTGTCATACTAGCAATAACAGTCAATATAATAACCAAACAAATTATCAATATAAAAATTAAAATTCCAATTATCTTCGTTTTTTTCATAAATCATTCTCCTCTTTAATTTTTCAGTCTACCAAAAGCATAAAAATGCTCTCCATTCCACCAACCGTTATTATATTTACTAATTTTAACTCCACCAGATTTATTTCCACCTGTATCTGTAATCCATTCTGCTGTTTCTCCATCAACAGTGAACTTGCCTAAATAAATTCCAACATGAGATATTCCTGTTGTATATGTGTTTTGTAAGAAAATCAAATCGCCTGGTTTTCTATCATTTACATCTACTTTATCACAGAATGTATAAAGACCTGCTGCTGTCGAATCTGGCAATTTCTTCACTCCAGCATGTGCTAAACAATGTATCGTCCAAGATGAACAATCATAATAATCCATACACTTATCATAATTTAAATTGCTATGATCTTGAATGTATTTCTTTCCTTTATTCTTAACAAATTCCTCATATATAGCTTTAACCTGTGAGTCAGTTATTCCTGATGCATTTGAATTTGAACTTGAATTTGAACCTGAACCGGCACTTAAATTTTTTATATCATATAATACTGTTGTATCATTTCTTCCACTTACACTATTTTCAAAAGATGTAGCAGATGAATCCCATAGATTTCTAAAGAGCATATTTAATGCCCCTAAAAATGTTTCTGACTCATCATCGCCATCAATATTTTCACTTCCTCCACCTGTCCCAAAATTATATGTATTATTTAACCCTACTGGCATTCCACCATTAAGACAAGAACCCCCATTTTGTATCCATTCTACAGGATTTAATGAATTTAAAAAATCTTGTGATGGTATTTTATTATAATCTTTTAATAATATTTCCAATACGCAACAAGTTCCATTATCATATTTATGCCCAATAGGTTGTCCTTTGTACATATACCATCCTATAACTCCACCTCCGCTGTCATTACCCTTTGCATCTCCCATAACACAAGGTATTGTTTTTCCATCTTTTGTATGTATGTCCAAATAATCTCCTGCATTACCAAATAGTGGTGTAACTGCTACTAAATATCTATTTACCCCATCAGGAGTCTTTATATATGCCCAGTTATTTTCATCAGTTAATTTTCCTCCTGCTTCCCATAATTTATTTACTTTTTCTTGTCCTGTTCCTGGATACCAAGATATGTCTTCTTGCTCATATGTAGCACAACCATATTGTTTAACTTCACTTTCATCAGGTAATATAACTTTAGTTCCAGCACTAATAGGGGTTACTCCATCTTCTGCATTAACTTTAATATAATAACCATTAAAAAAAGAGAACAAAATAACAAAAATAAGTACCATTAATAAAACTTTTTTTAAAATTCTTTTTCTCATATATTGCTCCCTCCTTTATTTTAATTTTCTGCTTCATTTTTTAGTTATCACTATTTACTATACTAATTGTAAAATCGGCATCATCTTTTAAAGTTACTGCCATAGTAAATTTAGAATATGTAAATTCTCCACCTGTTGCATCTCTTATTGTAACCGTAAATTGGTAAACATTATCTGAAATTATCAAATAATTATCATCTATCTCATATGAATTTTGTTCATATAAAGCTTTTGATAAATAATTTTTAAACTCGTTAACATTTTTATAATAATTATTTTTTTGTACTGGATTCAATTTTGAATATACAAAATCATAATCTTTATAATTTAATGCTTGTACTACCCTGTCAACACAATATTTTGCCTGTGCTGCTGGTAAAAAAGCATTATAAGTATCTTTATTTTGTACTACACTATAATTATCTAATGAAACTGTATAATCCATCATATTTTTTGCATTAAAAACATAATTTCTTTGGCTATTACAAATCGCCCTATATTCAACATATTCATTATAATTCACAACCTTATATTCAGATATCATATCTAAATATAAATCTGTCCTATTATCATTTATATATTTCTTTAAATCTTCTAAGTTAGAATATTTAGCATTTTTGTAATCAATTTCTAGTATTGAATATAAATGTTCTCTATCAACTAATAAATCAAATTTATATCTTTCAAACAAGCCCTTCATACATAATTCTGTATCTTCATCAATATCATCATCCTCTTCTGAATATTTATTTTCTGCATTTTTTTCAATTATTTTACTACTATTTACCGGAACTGTATCTCCTTCTTTAAAATTCAAATAATTTTTTATTTTTAAATATTCATATGGATATATAGAAAAAGTATTAGAACTTGTATCTTTTTCAACCCATACAATTGAATCTTTTGCATCTTCTTCGCTTTTTCCATATCTTAGCTTTACAACATATAAACTTCTATTCTTATTTAAAATTTGCTCATATATTTTATCAATTCTAAATATTGGTGCATCAAAATCATTAAACTTTCTATAATTATCAACTGTCACTCCTAATTCATTTATTACATCTTTATCCATTAACATTGTTGGATCATCTAAATCATTTGAAGAATAATATAATGAAAGTCTATCTTTTAGCCAAAAATATGATTCCAAATCAGCAACTTCCTCTAAATACCCATCACTATTATTATTATTTGTACCATCAGAAACATTTGTATTCTGAATATTATTTATTTCATTGTTTGTATCTGCTGACGTATTATTATTTGTATTGTTTACAGCATTATTATTTGTAGGAGAAGTTCCACTTTTTCTATGGGTAATTAATATTAAAACAATAACCAAGATAATTATAATAATAATAAAAGCTAATACCTTTATTAATCTTTTTATATCATCAGATTTTCTTTTATCCATCTTCATTATTCCCTTCAATATATTTTAATTTCCAAACATTTGAATTCTTTCTGCTCTAGATTTTCCATCACACACAAAACTAAAATGCATTAAGTCCTTTGTACTTCCTGTCCAATCTCCTCCCCAATATAATGTATATTTATGAGCTATTTTTACAACATTAGAATCCGTATAAATTATTTGGTGCTTTAAATGACTTTCAGACATTGCCTCCCACTGTGATTTCGAATATGGCTGTTGTTCTCCATATGGATTTCCATCTTCATACCAGTTTATATCCACTGCTGCACCATAAGTGTGGGCTGATTTAAATCCAATTTGTCCATATCCTGTTCCATCAATTCTGAAACATCCAACTGAGTTAATTACAAAATCAGGAGCCTCATTATATAAGTCATTAAAAAACGCTGTCCAAAGCTTAGCAAGCAAACTATTTACTTCAAGTGTAACTTCTTTTTTCACTATATTCATATTTGAACTATCACTAGGATTTTCCCACGCTCTTGTAGGAACTGTGATATTTACAATTTGTTTTCTAACATTAGCTTCAATTTGATCTGCGTTTGCAGGATTTTTATCAGCTGGTCTATCTGTTAAAAGCCCACCTGTTAAGCCTTTCCAAACCTCTGTATCTGACATTGCCATAACTTCTCTTACATCCGCATCTGTTACGACTCCATTAACAGAACTATTAGAATTACTTCCCCCTAAATCAATTATTCCAACACCATCTAGTACAAACATAATTCCTATAATAATCATAATAGAAAGCAAAATTGTTATAAATATTGTTACTATTCTTATCTTCTTAAACAATTGTAACCTCCTTTATTAAGCCATTCCTCCACCTTGAAGCTTATCTTGAACCTGTCTAGGTACAAAAACTGTTGATCTATTTACTTGTGGCTGAGGACTATTAGCCTCTAAATTCTTTCCATATTCATTTTTACTACTTGTTGTTCTTTGTGAATATAACTTACCAACTGCTGTTTCAATATCTTGTTTCATTTCGTCATGCTGTCTAGCCTTATATATTTCTTCGAATCTTGATTTGTTATATTCTGGATGCTTTTTTGCATAACTTGCATTTGCTTTAAAGTTTTGTTTTATTATTTCTTCTACAACAGCTCTATCTCTTTTATCTTTAATATTTTCTAATTGTTCTTGTAATGCCGCTGCACCTTCTTTTCCTAATACACTTCCTGCATCTTCAGGGTGATCAACTATTCTTTCTTTTAATAATTGCTCTATGACTTCTGAATTTTCGCTTTCTTTATCACCTAACAATTTAGCTTTTTCTTTCTCATATTCTTCCTCTTTTTGTTCTAAAGGAATATCATTTCTCTTGTTAATATTTTCTCTTGCTTGTTCTTCTATTTCTTTTACTTCATCTGGGCTTAATTCACGTTCAATTTCATCTTTGAAATTCTCTTCAATGAAATTATGGAAATGTGTTGAAGCTGAACCACTTGTATCTTTTAGTAAGTTATTTAATGCACTCATACTTTCTTTATTCATATCAACTCTTTCATTTGCCATTTGGTTTGCAATTAACTGTTGATTTCTCTTTCTTTCTTCACTTAATCTATTAGCCTCACTTGCAACTTTTCTCATATCGTTTGTATTCATTTCAGGAACAGTTTGAACAAGTTGTCTAAATAATTCCGTTTTATCATATCCTTCACTTGAACCTTCATTTCCTGAACCAATTCTTCTGGTTTCGCTTACTCTTGTTAATGAATATAATTTAGCTTTTTGTTCTGTACTTAATCCATTATTTCTTGAATCTCTTGCAATTCCACCCATTCCAATCATTGTTACATAATCATTTGAACTTTTGTTAACCATATAATGTTGTCTTTGTAAGTTATATCCATTTTGCTTAGATAAATTAACATCATTAAGATTAACATTAATATTGTTTCCTGCGGCAAGTGCTGGTACTACTCTATTATTTCCTAATCTAAGTATTCTCTTACCATTACCTGTTGTATCTTCAGGTAATTGATTAACCAAATTAACTTTTCCCTTACCCATATAACCATTATTAGTTAATTCTTGTATCTTAAGTCTCTTAGCTTTAGGTGCATATAAATTTCTAACAAATAATGACTTTGGTTTAGAAGGTCCTTTAATTCTTAAATCTCTTGTTGTAATATTTCCTATTCTTGATTTTATACCATTTACATCACCATAAATATAGTTGTTTGTTGCTCCTGTAGGCTTGATGTTAACTCTTCCTTGCGATATAGCATTTCTAACACCTTGCCCTTGAGTCATTCTTAATCTTCCTCTATTTGTAGCATTTAAAATATTATTTGCATTTTGAGTTAATCTACGTGCTCCTTTTGATTTCACATTGTAGATCATTCCTCCACCTTGAAAAACAGGTCCCATAATTTGACGTCTTGCTGCAAATTTATTCATTACATTTCCATTTTGGAATACTCCACCAATTCCATTTACAAGTCCAACTACAGCAGTAACGCCCATTCCACCGCCCATTGCTGGCATACCCATACCACCGGCATTTGATTGCGTAGCAGGTACTCCGCCATTTATATTACCATTATCTACACCTCTCATCATAGGTATTCTATTCTGACTAAATCCTACCTCAGTTCCTACATTTGCAGAAGCAGGAGTACCTGAAACTTCTGGATTAGATAAAGGAGCCTTATCCAATATTTTTGCCTTAGGTCTTTCACCTTCTCCTCCACCAATTAGTTTAGAAGATGAATAACCATGTAAAGACATAGATATTGCTTTTTTTAATTGGGATTTCATAATCCAATAACCTCCTACTACAGAAGCTATCGATAAAAATATCGTTAACAATAAATTCATTTTTATTTTCCTCCTTTATTAAATCGCATAATTTAAAATTAATGTATAAATCATTGATAATAGTACTTGTATAAGAGATAAACTAATATACAAACCTGCCCATCTTCTAAAGCTCATCATTCCTTCTATATTTAAAATGTGCAATGCAGCTGCTATTGGCCCTATCATTGATAAAATCCATAGAGCAAACATTCTAACTATCATAAATATTATTACTGCTAAATTAACCCAAGCAAGTACAATAAATCCTAAAGTATACAGTCCTTTTTCTACCCACTCATCAACATCTTCGATTCCCGCCATATATCTTGCATATCCAGCTGCAGTTGTACTAAAACTGTATCCTGCTGTTTCTACATTAACTCTAATTGGTAATTCAGCATTTTCTCTATTTTCTAAACTTTTAAAAAATGTATCACTTCCAAAAATACATAAGCCCATTATTACTACAGAACCAATTAACATAGCTATTGATGTTGTAAATTGTTCCAATCTTGTTTTTGCTTCTGCCTCTCCTTCCGGATTATCAAAAGAATGTCCTACAATTTGTATTCCATAAATAATTAACATTACTAGCAAAATCGCACTTGCTATATAAATAGATATATGTATTAAACCTGCCGCAAAGTTTCTTAAAATCATCCACGGTGAACCTTCATCATGATCTTTATTTCCTGTAAGAAAATTTACATCTAAAAAGTCTATATGTCCTACAGCTACATTATACAAATCTCCTGTCATTACTGGTATTTTTGTATCTTCTGCAAATCTTTTATCATCATCGTCTTCTTTTTCAATATCTATTACTTTTTGCCAATCTTCACCTTTTCCTTTATCGTAATTTCCTACTTGAGTATATTTATTTAAATCTCCTTCGCCATCTTTTTCAAGTTCATCTTTTTCATACATATATTGCCAGTTCAAAAAAGTATGATCAGTTGCTGTTTGTACCATATTTGCAATAAACTGTGGTAAATCTCCTAATATTGCTCTTACCAAATCTAGTCCTAGTGTTATTAATGTTCCAACTGGATTATGTTGAAAGTTTTCTTTTATTTCATTTAACCCTTCAACAGCTCCCTTAATAGTATTTACAAAATTTGTTCCAGCTTCAATTCCATTATTTACCACCTCGGTCGCAGGAGATTTAATTAAACCTCCTAAAAAGCTGTATTCTTTATCATCTATTTTTGCACTTTCACCTTTAGATATATCTTCTCCTGTATAAATATCTTTAAGTTGCGCTCTAAAATAGTAATTATTTCCCCAAGATTCTTCTTTAGCTGACATAACAATAACTGCACTCCAAGAATCTCCTTCATTATTCGAAGGTGCTCCATAAATATTTTTTAAATCTTCTTCACTAATTCCTGATATTGTTTCATAACTATCACTTCCTGTTCCGAACTCTTATTGTGTATTCATAAGCTGCATCATTCCAAGGAAGATATGAAAAAAACTTTCTTGATTTTTTTTCTATGGAAATAGTTGTTTTCATTTTCATTTCATTAGTTACAGTATCTCCTGTATACTGAAAATCATTTTTTAAGTAACTTAATATCTTATCATATTCTTGTTTTTTTAGATCATCCGTCCATCCGGTATATCCACCAGATGTCCAGTTAGTAATTTGTTTATTTATATCTTTACCTACTACAGCAAAGGATTTTATATTAAACATCACTATTAATAAAACACTCAATATAAAAATTTTATATATTCTTTTACTCACAACTACCTCCTTTCCTAAATCAATTCTTACACTATAATTGCTAATATTAATTTATAAATAAATGCTATAACTACTTGTATAAGAGACACTGTTACATACATTTCTGCCCAAGTTCCAAATCCCATCGTATTTTCTCTTCTAAAAACATTCATCGCAGCTATAATTGGTCCAGCCATTGAAAGTATCCACAAAACAAATACTCTTGCCATCATTATAACTACGGCAATAAGATTTATAAGAGCTAATAATAAATATGTCATCGTACATACAACTTTTTGTAACCACTCATTAACATCATCTGTTAGTGACATATATCTTACATATCCTGCTGCAGTTGTACTAAAGCTATATGTATTTTCAACATTAACTCTTATTGGTAATTCATAATTATCATCTTCTATACTACTATAAAATGCTTTCGTTCCAAAAATACATAATGCCATTATAACAACAGAACCTATTAACATTAAAAGTGATCTTTCAAATCTTTCTAATCCCTCTTTATATTCCGCCCTTGCTCTTGGATTATCTAATGATGTCCTTACAATTTTTATTCCAAACCAAATTAATGTTATAATTAAAATTGCACTTGCTACATATATACAAATATGTATTATAGTTGCCGCAAAATCTCTTAATTTTATCCACGCTGATCCATTTTTGTGTTTAAGGGTTCCATCTGGTTTAGTTGCAGTACTTCCTGTAAGAAAATCTGCATCTAAAAAGTCTATATGTCCAACAGCAACATTATATAAATCTCCAACCATTAATGGTATTCTTGTTTTTTTAGTAAAATCTTTTGAACCATCATTATTTCCATCTTGTTCAACATCTATTCCAGTGACAACTTTTGCTCCTTTTTCATATTTTCCAACATTCGTATATAAATTTCTTTCCTTTGCTCCACTTTTGTCGCCACTTAAATATGTATATGTATATAAGACTTTTGTTCCATCTTTTAATTGAATACTATTTGCAAGCCATTGAATTCCATCTCCTATCATTCCAAAAAAATCCATCAAAGTTGAAACTATTTTTCCCCACGGATTTTTCATAAAATCTGCAACCCAATCTTCAACTACTTTAGCCATAGTCTCAATTTTTTTTCTATCATCTGCAACAGTTGCATCTGCATCTTCATCACTAGTTACTTCTCCATCTATTTTATCTAAATCGTCTCCTGCAAATAATTTCTTTAAATAAATACTATATGCAAGTGTCGAATGATCAGTTCCAAAATTTCCAGATGCTTCAACAATAATATTTGTTTTCCAAGTGTATCCTTTTTTCAAATCTGATTCAGTAACACCTTCATCTAATCCCCACCATTTTTTTAACTCTTTAAGCGTATACCTTGTATGTGGTGCCTTAACCGTATATGTTATTGGTAATCCACTCTCTCCGGAATTGTATTTTATACTTACCATCTTTGGCTTCTACTATTTTTAAATAGGTTTTAAATTTCATTTCCTCTTTTAATGAATCACCTTCGTAACCCAGTTTTTTAGATTTTATCTCTTTTAGTATTTTATCTGATGTATTACCTTCACCTTCCCATCCTATTACTAATACATGTTTAGGAAAGATTCCCAAATATTTATCTCCGTAATCATCTTTTATAAAACCATAAGAACAATTTTCGAAAAGAAACAAACAAAATATTAGAATTATAAATATTTTGATAATTTTTTTATTCATAATTTGTCTCCTTTCTTTCTTACTTTAAATTACATTTAATATTACTGTGTAAATTATTGTTATTGCTACTTGTATCATTGAAAAAATAGCATATAATCTAATCCACGTTCTAAAACTCATTGGTCCTTGTCTTCCAAATACATAGAACACTGCTATAATTGGACCTATTATTGATAATCCCCATAATATAAACATTCTTGCTATCATTAATAATATTGCTAAAAGATTTACAATTGCTAAAATTATATATATAAATGTATATATAAATTTTTGCAATGGTTCTTCTAAATCTGTCGTTAATGACATATATCTTATATATCCTGTTGGTGTTGTACTAAAACTATATGTATCCTCTACATTTACCCTAATTGGTAGTTCGTAGGAATCTTCGCTTTTTATTGCATCACAAAATGCTTTCGAACCAAAAATACATACTGCCATAAATAAAATTGTTCCAATTAAAATTCCTAGTGCATTTCTTAACCTAGCTAATCCTGCTATTGCATCTGCTCTTCCTCTCGGATTATCTAATGTATGTCTCACTATATTTATTCCATACCAAATTAATGACATAAGTAATATTGCACTTGCTATATATATACTTATTCTTATAATTGCTCCTGCAAAATCACTAAAGTTGTTCCATATAGAGCTTTGGGGATGTCTTAATCCTTTTCCGTCTGCTTTTTTAGATTTATTTCCAGATAAAAAATTAATATCTAGAAAATCCACGTGATCTGAGGCTATCCCATATAAATCTCCAATAATTAACGGTATCTTCGTTGATATATCGAAATCATCTTCTCCATTGTCATTCTTATCTTTTTCTACCGTAATTGCTTTTACAACTGCTTTCCCTTTTTTATACTCACTTATCTTGGTATATTTATCTCTATTTCCAACACCATAACTATGATCATACGAACTTAAAGTAGGTGTATTGGTTCCGCCCAGATTTTATTTGTTCTTCTAAAAATTTTAATATTCTCTTATCTGTTTCTGTAGTATAATGTAATCCATCTGCTGTCTTATAACCATTTGACTTTAACTCAGCATAAAGATCTATAAAAGTAACATCTGAACTTAATCCATTTTTCAATGCACTGTTAAAAGCTGTTATATCTGAGTCTGTTGCATATGGATCATTATCTACAGGACCTACAGAAGCAAAAAACACTTGCGCACCTTTTGATGTCCATTCTTTTGCCTTATTATTAATTGCCTTTATATAATTATCTTTATTATATAAATCATTAACCCCCATAAGAATAACAAATGATGTTCCTGATTTTGCATAACCATCAACTGCCGGAAAAGCTGTACTCGTCATCCAGTCATATCCCATACTAACTTTACATTGGAATATATTTGATGAACTTGAATTCACTTCACTCAATCCAACCGTACGCGAATCACCTATAAAAACAATTTGATTCGTTGATTTTGTACTGCTTTTTGTAGTTGTTCCATCCCCATATATACCTGTATTATCAACTCCATCTTTATTATCTGTAGCCAAATCCTTATATGTATATAAAACAAGTGTATCTCTATATGTATCATCAGGAAGCGCTTGTACTAGGTTTGCAAGCCATTGTGCTCCATCTCCTAATACATGTCCTAGAGGATCCATAATAGTTTCCATTATTTTTCCTCCTGGATGCTCACAAAATTCTTCGACCCACTCTGACGTAAAATTCGTAATAGCTGACACAACATTTGCAACTGTATTACTTTCTGTTTTTTCGCTTATCTGAACTTCATCAATTTTATTTAAGTCTGCTCCTGTATATAATGATTTTAACCATATATTATAAGCTCTTTCTCCTTTTTGCGCTCCAACTATAATATTTGCATTCCAAGTATATCCTACTGATAAATTGCTTTTTTTTACATTTTCATCTAAACCAAAAATTTCTTTTAATTCTTTTATTGTAAAACGTTGATTAGCTCCTCCTACTCCTAAACCATATTTTATCGGATACCCTGTTTCTCCAAACTGAATTTCATATGTGTTAAGTATACTATGATATTTAATTATTTTTATATATGTATAAAATTTCATTTCCTCAGTTGGTTTACTTCCATTATATCCCAATTTATCAGTATTAAGTTGTTCAACAATTTCTTTGTCTGTTTTTGACATATATATTGCACTATCAACTACATACACAGGAGGATGCGTTATTTTTTCTGATGCCTTTTCTTTATAGAAATCATCTTTAACAAATCCATATGAAAAATTGCTCACAAAAAGAGACAAGAATAAAATAAATATAATTGTCACTAATTTAAAAAACTTTTTTTCCATTTCTTGTCTCCTTTCTTAAAATTATGCAATATACATTATTATTTTTTGTATTCCTGCTACCACTAAAGGTAAAAACAATAGTACTATATAAACTCTCATAAAATGTCCAAATGTCAATGCATTTCTAGCATTATTTCCTTCTGTTGGTGTTCTTCCAAGCATAGAATATACAGCAGTAAATGGTGCTACTATTATTAAAATTCCAATTATTGCCATTCTTGCAAACATAACTCCAAACCATAACAAATTAATAAGTTCAATAATCATATATAAAAGTGAATATCCTAATGATGCAAGTACATTAGAATTTAGAGTCATATATTTTAAATAACCTACGACATTTGTATTAAATGAGTATACATTCTCTACATTAACTCTTATTAAATATATCGAATTATTTCCATTTAAGAATATTTTTAATAATTTGTTATACAAATACATCATTATTATCATTGCAAAATACACACATCCGAATTATAAGTACTGCTTTAATAAAATTATCCATTATCTGTCTTGATTCAAAAGCTCCTTGTGGATTATCCCCTAATGCCGAACGTACAAATAAAATACTTCTCCAAATTAACATTGTTAAAAGTAATGCCGCTGCAATATACATTGCAATATGACTTGCACTTGAAACAAATTGTCTTATACCTTTCCATAATTTATTTGAATTACTACTTTTTGTATTATAAAAATCTATATCAAAAAGTTTCACTTTGCCTATAGATGAACTATAAAAATCAATTGGCATAACAGGAATTTCTGTACTAGATGTATATATTGTTTCTTTTTTACCTTGTTTATTATCTGCTGTACTAGAAATATTTGCTTCTTTTATTATTTTATAATCCTTTTCTTCAGTTTTATTAGAAGTATCGGATTTTGCATCTTCTACTTGTATTTTTTTGTTTAAATTTTTATTTGCTTCAATATCTCCTTTTGAATATGTGATTTTTTTAGCATCTTTCCATTTCATATTAGTTCCTGCATAATTTAATGCCATTTGAATTCCATCACCTATTCCGTGAAATATTCCAGCAAAAAATTCAATAATCATATCTTTTTTGTTTTGTGAATTTGTTTTTCCTGCACTCGATGAAAATACACCAGTAGTACTTACACTAACCTTTTGTTGATTAAACGTTTCACCTTGTTCATTATATGAATCACTACTTCCCATATATATATCTATAATTTGAGGATCATTTTCTCCAACTTTCATAGAAGCACCACAATAATCCAAAATAATTGCATTATATAATTCTGTATCTCCATTTTCCTTAAATTGAAATTGAAAAGTTTCAAATTCAGTCGAACTTTTGCTTTGAGTATCAGGTCCTGTATGTGAATAATGTATGTAATCTTTCCAACTTGCATCAGTATAATATTTAAAATATGCATATGAAGCAATTGCCGTAACAACATAATTTACACCATTATAATTAAATTCATACCATCCATATTTAGGATTTTGTGTAAAATCTGATACAGAAAAGCCACTACATGTCGCGGCTCCTCCAAAATATGTTAACTTAAAGCCTTGTTTTTTATCAATTTCGTCCATAGTAGGATTTGGTTCAGTATCATGTGGATACACTCCTGTTGGATAATCCGCAAACGAGACATTTACAAATAAATATTCAATTAAATTTATCATAATTATTGCCATAATTATAATCAGCTTGCTAAATTTCAAAAATTTTTTCATATATTTACTGCCCTCGTATAGATATCCTTTTCTAACTCTCTTTTGCCAACTTATTCAAGTTAGTCTCAACAAACTTAAATTCCTTTTGAGTAGGAGTAATTTGAAGAATAGCTGTTTCAGAGCCTACCTTCAAAAGTCCTTCACCCCTAGTACAAGTAACCAAAAATGATGCCTCTCCAGAACTTAATTTGAATACTTCTTGTAATAATGCTATTTCAGATTTATCCTGTGCTAAAAATAATTTTGTATCTGATGATGTAAGTACTGCCTGAGCCTCTGGTTTTTCATAAAAATCTTGGAATCTTTGTGAAATAATAGCAAGTGATACATTTCTTTTTCTTGCACGTCTAGCCATTTTATTTAAGAAATCAACTGCTTCTGGGAACGGAAGTAACATCCAAGCCTCATCAACTATAACTCTTTTTTGTCTAGCCTTTTTTCTATCCTCACTATTTTTCTTAACAAACTTTTCCCATATCCAAGAAAGTAATATTTGTTGTGCAAGTGGTCTTGCAAATCTTTCCTCTAATTGTGAAATATCAATATTTATAAATGGTGCTCCATCCAATAATTCAAATGTAGATTGTCCATCAAAATATGCCATTTGTCCACCAAATTCTCTTATGTATTGTTTCATAACTTTTAATAAGTAACTGTAATGGAATCTATAGTCTTCATTATCATTCTCTTGTGCCATATGTTCTAGTCTCTTATACCAAGAACCAATTGTAGGCATCAATTTTTTCTTTCTTCCAAAGCTTCCAACATTTCTTCCATTTTCATATAAACTCATTGGATCAGATGTAATTCCTAAAGCCGCATATTCTGCCGCAACAGATTCTGAAATTATTTGCTTTGTAAGCTCATTTACTTGTTCTGTTTTTGTACTACCTTTTGCCATTGTCATTAATGCTTGTGTTACGTCCTCTACCTTATTTTCTATATTTAAAACTTCTCTTTCTCTACCTGTTATAGCGTCTTTTGCTCTTTCAACTTCTATATCAAAAACATTTATAATAGTAGAAGAATTTGGACTTACTATAACATTTATTCCTCCTAGTGCTTCAGCAACTGCGTAATATTCACCTTCCGCATCTAGGGCCAAACTTTCAATTCCCATAAGAACTGATGATCTTGAAATTAAAGTTTTCATTGTAACTGATTTACCAGCACCAGACTTAGCAAATATAACCATATTATAATTTGTTAATGATGGATGGAAATTATCAAATAATATTGGTTCACCAGTTTGTTTATTTATTCCTAAAGGAACGCCAGTTGGATGTCCAACTTCTGATGTTAAAAATGGGAATACTGTACCCATTGATGGTCTATCAAAAATTTGCTTTTTTTGAACTGTATTTTCCATTAATGGTAAACATGTCTTAAATGCATCTTCCTGCATTGCCCACGCACTTTTTATACTAACTAATGACTTTGACATTTCATTTGAAAGTAGTTTTGTAAGTCTCTCTAAATCTTGCATACTATATGCAAATAATGTTGATACAATTGTTGCCTCATATAATTTATTAAATCCTGCAGCAATCTGGTCTCTTAAAATTTCTGTTTCATATCTTTTCTGAGAAACATCACTTTCTCTATTGATATTTCCTTTATCACTTGCCATTAATCTTTCTGTTTCTAGTTCTACAATAGTCTTATTCAAATCATTTTGAGAACTAGCCTCTGAAACTGGATAAATATATATAGATGTATTTATATCTCCAAACATATACAAACTTCTAAATAACTCTGGGAAAGTACAAGATCTTGGAAGTCCTGAAACAAAGAAACTTCTTGCATATCTTGTAACATTAGATACTATTTCCATATGATCAAGTTTAGATGCATCTATACCTGCTGGAGCTATTATTTCTTTTATAGTTTTTTTATGTAATACCTTATATTCATCTTCACGCTTTTCTTCTTGGTCTTCCTCTCTTACCTTTTTCTTGAACATTGCCATTTTCTAAATCCTCCTTCTCAGTTTTAGCTTGTGTGTCTTTATCTTTTTCTATTTTTTCAATTGCACTCTCTGCAACATCTTCTCCAATATATCTCTTATGTTTTTGAATTATTTCCTTTGCCTTTTTTTGAACAAGTTTTTCTTGATTTTTTTCCATTTCCATAGCTTTTATTTCTTTATCTCTTCTTGCTTCTCCAATTTTTTGATTTGCTAATGATACTGATTCTTCTTCAATCTTTTTATCTAATAATTTTAGTTTTTTCTCTATAGCATCTGGAGCTGTTGAATATAATTCGTCAAATCCTGCTTGTTTAATTTTTTCCATCCAGAATAAGTCTGACTCATCTCTGTTATAAGCTATATATAAAAGTTCTGTTAATTCTTCAGAATTTAAAACTTTTCCTGTTACTTGACAAGCAAATAATGAATTTATAACAGCTCTTGCTCTTGTATACAATTCTGAGAAAGCCATATTTTTTACTTCAGATTTATCAAAATCTCCTGCTACTATTTCAGATTGATAACAAGGAATAATTACATAATATCTTTTATTTAAAATACTTCTATTTAAACTTTGTCTTTCAATATCTCTAATTATATCCTCTGTATATTCTTTTAAGTTTTTTTGTTTTACAAGTTCATATTTTGCTTTTTCTATTTCTGTTATTGATGATGTTTTATCTTTTAAAAGTCTATCATATTCATCTTGTAAGCTTAGGTATTTTTTATCTATATCTGATAATCTGCTCTTATATCCATCTATACTTCTTTCTAGGTTAATTGTTCTTGTTTGTATATATAATTGTACAGGATGTCTTAATGTATTTAAAAATGATATAAATCCTTGTTCTACAGAAACCTTTTCCATTTCTGACATTAAATCGTAGTTTATACCTTGGCATTCAACAACCATTAAAAACTTTCCTCTTTTTTGGATTATCATATTATCTTCAATTCTATCGAAATCCATAAAGTCAATTATTGACTCTGGTGTATAAATAACCTGTGATTTTTTTACATGACTTTTTTCATATTCTGCACTTGCTTTTTCTCTTTCAGCTCTTTTTTCTTTTGCTCGTATAGTAAACCATACAAAAATTAAAACTATAACTACAATTCCTATTACTCCTGCTAATAATATTAATAGCTGTACCATATTATCATTACTCATCATTCTTCTCCTCCGTAAAAAAAGTATATATTTTGTTTTTTTGCATTTTAAACTTTATATATCTTATTATTATTTGATCTATGTATTCTCCTCCAGCTTTTCTTGTAAGCTCAAAATTATTTGAATCTGGGATTTTGAATGATGTTATAGCAAAACCTATTAATCCAAATATTCCTGCAC
>USOM01000002.1 GCA_900556345.1 uncultured Clostridium sp.
ATAATATAGTCTATAGAAACAAACCAACTAAACCTATGACTGTAAGTGAGTTATTTGGTTTGAATAAAGACGAAAAGAAAGTTGAAAATAAAAAGAAAGAGGATACCGAGAAAAAAGAAGCAATGAAAGTAGAAGAAAAAAAGGTAGAACAAAAAGTAGAAACAAAAGTCCAAGAAAATGTGGTACATACAAAAAATCAAAATGTAAATATGAATAAAAATAATGACTTCCAAGATAGAAGAAACCAATCATCAGAAAGAGGAAATTACCAATCTCACAATAATAGAAATAATGATAGAAATGGCTATCAAAATAATAGAAGAGATGGATTTAGACCAAATAACAGAAATAATGATGGTCAAAATGGTTTCCAAAAAAGAGATAATAATAGATATCAAAATAATAATGGAGAAAAACCTTGGCAAAGAGATAATAGAGATGGTAGAAATAATGGTCAAAATAATTTCAGAAACAATAATCAAAATGGTAGAAATGGTTACAATAATAATTATAACAACAATGGCGGAAACAGATTTGGAAACAATAATAGACGTCCATTAGATGAAAAAGGAATTGAGAAAAACATCAAAAACATTATTACCGTTGAAACAAATATCGAAGAGAAGTCAGCTCGTGAATATAGCAGAAATATTGATAAACAAAAAAATAATAGCAAATATGATGAAAATAGAAGTGCTAAGAAAAAATCAAGAAGAAATCAAGAGGATTATTCTATAAATGAGAAGAAATTAAATAACTTAAAACAAAGAAATAATTTATCAAATATGTTCGAGGACCAAGAAGATAGTATGCTTGATTATTATGATTTAACAACACAAAGAGGTAGAAAAGGTAAGAAGAAAGTGGCAAAAGGAGAAGAAAGAACAAAACAAAAAATCTTCAAACTTACAGAAATTACAATACCTGAATCTATTAGTGTTAAAGATTTAGCAACAGAGCTTAAAAAGACATCAAGTGAGGTTATAATGAAACTTATGTCACTTGGAATTATGGCTACTTTAAACAATAACTTGGATTTTGATACAGCATTTTTAGTTGCTTCTGAATTTGGTGTAACTGCAAACAAGAAACAAGAAGTTAAAGAAGAAGATGTATTATTTGATGAATCTGAGGACAAAGAAAATGAATTAAAAGAACGTCCACCAGTAGTTGTTGTTATGGGTCACGTTGACCATGGTAAAACATCACTTCTAGATGTAATTAGAAAAACAAATGTAATAGGTGGAGAAGCAGGTGGAATTACACAAGCAATTGGTGCATATCAAGTAAAGGTTAATGATAGAGATATTACGTTCTTAGATACACCAGGACACGAAGCATTTACTCAAATGAGAGCAAGAGGTGCTCAAATTACTGATATTGCAATATTGGTTGTTGCTGCAAATGATGGTGTAATGCCTCAAACTGTTGAAGCTATTAACCATGCAAAATCAGCTGGAATTCCAATAATTGTTGCAATCAACAAAATAGATTTACCAGATGCCAACCCTCAAAAAGTTAAAGAAGAATTAATGCAATATGAATTAGTACCAGAAGAATGGGGAGGAGATACAATTTATGTTGAAATCTCTGCTAAGAAGAATTTGAATATTGACCAACTACTAGAAATGGTATTACTAGAAGCGGATGTCTTAGAATTAAAAGCAAACCCTACAAAACAAGCAAAAGGTGCTGTAATAGAAGCAAGACTTGATAAAAATAAAGGTGCTATTGCATCAGTTCTAGTTCAAAGAGGAAAACTAGATGTTGGAGATACCGTAGTTGTTGGAACATCAATTGGTAGAATACGTTCAATGGTAAATGATAAAGGTAAAAAAGTAAAATCAGCTGGACCATCAACACCAGTAGAAATTATGGGATTAACAGAAGTTCCACAAGCAGGAGACATCTTCTATGAAGTTAAAGATGAAAAAATGGCTAAACACTTAATAGAAAGAAGAAAACGTCAAGCTAGAGAAAAATCAATAAATCAAGTATCAGCAGTAACATTAGATAATCTATTTGGACAAATGGAAGAAGGAAAATTAAAACAATTAAACTTAATTGTAAAAGCAGATGTTCAAGGTTCTGTTGAAGCATTAAAACAATCTCTAGAAAAATTATCAAATGAGGAAGTAAGAGTAAAAGTAATCCACTCAGCAGCAGGAGCTGTTACAGAATCTGATGTTACACTTGCAAAGGTTTCAAATGCTATTATAATTGCATTTAATGTAAGACCAGTTGCAACAGCTAAAAATGAAGCTGAAAAAGACGAAGTTCAAATTAAACAATATTCTGTAATTTACCAAGCAATAGACGACGTAGAAGCTGCTATGAAAGGAATGCTTGACCCTAAATTCGAGGAAGAGGTTATAGGAACTGCAGAAATTAGACAAATCTTTAAAATATCAAATGTTGGAACAATTGGTGGAGCAATGGTACTTACAGGTAAAATTGCTAGAAACGCAGGAGTTAGAGTTATTCGTGATGATGTTGTTATCCACGACGGAAAACTTATATCTTTAAAACGTTTCAAAGATGATGCAAAAGAAGTTGCAAAAGACTTTGAATGTGGTATCCAATTAGAAAAATATAATGATATTAAAGAGGGGGACATCTTAGAAGCTTATATTATGAAAGAAATAAAAAGATAGTTGTTCTTTTGGGACCGGTTTTTTGTGAAAGGAAACGGTCCCAATACGAAAAAGTTAGGAGGATATTATGCCACAAAGAAAAACAACGAATAGAATGGACAAGGTTAATGAGGAGTTAAAAAAAGAAATTAGTGTTATAATTGACCAAGATTTAAGAAATCAAAATATAACAGGACTAATTAGTGTAACTAAGGTCAAAACTGCTCCAGATTTGCGTACTGCTAGAGTTTATATTAGTTTACTTAATTGCAAGAGCAAGAAAAACACTCTTGAGGGTATTAAGAAAGCCTCAGGTTATATAAGATCTGAAATTGCTAAAAGAGTTAATTTAAGATATACTCCTGAACTTATTTTTGAGGTTGACGAGAGTATGGAGTATGGCTCTAGAATTGAGAGTATTTTGAAGGAAATTATGCCAGAGGAGAAAAAATAAAAACAGTGGCAACAAGCCCAAATGGGACCGGGTCTTTTTTGTCCCAATGAGACGAAATTCGTTTAATATTAAAAAATGGGACAAAAAAGACCCGGTCCCATTTGGGCGAGAAAGGAAGAAATATGACACTAGATACAATATTAGAAGAAATAAAAAAAGCAGAAAAAATTGTAATACTAACACACGAATTACCAGATGGAGATGCAGTAGGAAGTTCTTTAGCAACAGGTTTAGCCTTAGAAGAAATGGGGAAAAATGTAGATATTATAATACCAGAATATTCAAAATCGTTTTCATTTTTACCTAAAATAGATAAATTAAAAAAATCTAGCGATGTAGAAAAATACGATTTAGCAATAGCATTAGATTGTGCAGATATAAAAATATTAAAAGGCTATACAAAATATTTCGAAAAAGCGAAAACAAAAATAGTAATAGACCATCATAGTAGTAACATAATGTATGGAGATATAAACTTTGTAAATCCAGTTGCACCAGCATGCGCGCAAGTTTTAATTGGAATGTTTAGCTATTTTGGAATAAAAATGACTAAAGATATGGCAACTTGTGTAATGACAGGAATAATTACAGATACAGGTGGATTTTCTTATGGTGCAACTACAGAAACCTTTGAATTCGCAGCAGAAATTTTATCACTTGGTGTAAACATATCTGAAATATTTAGAAGAGCTTTACACACAAAAAATAAAGCTAATTTCGAGTTAACAAAAAGAGCAATGGATAGATTAGAATTTTTTGAAGATGGAAAAGTTGCTTTTACATATATAACTGGACAAGACCAAGAAGAGGTAAATGCCGTTCCTGGTGACCATGAAGGAATTGTTGATGTAGGTAAAAACATAGATGATGTTGAAGTTTCAATATTTTTACACGAGGTAAAAGGAAAAGGATACAAGATTTCTTTAAGGTCCTTAGAGTATGTTGATGTTGCAAGTATTGCCATTATGCTTGGCGGTGGCGGACATTTAAGAGCTGCTGGAGCTTATGGCAAAGGAACAATTGAGCAGATTAGAGATAAGGTTCTTAAAGAAGTTAGGAAACAGCTTAAGTAAATATTTTGTAGTAGGATCGTTTCTTTTTCCATTGGGACCGTATCATTTCGCGAAAAGAAACGATCTTTTCGCGAAATGATACGGTCCCAATGGAAAAAAAACGGTCCTTTCACGAAAAAAAGGAGTTTATATGGATGGAATTATAATAATAAATAAAGAAAAAAATTGGACATCGAATGATATAGTACAAAAACTAAAACACATATTTCACGAAAAAACAGGACATACAGGAACTTTAGACCCACTTGCAACAGGTGTACTTCCAATATTGGTTGGAAAAGGAACTAGTTTATCAAAGTATTTGGTAAATCATGATAAAGAATATATTGCAACTATTAGGTTAGGGGAAAAGACTTCTACAGGGGACCAAGAAGGAGAAATCATTGAAAAAAAGCCAGTAACAGATGATATGTTTGATGCAGAAAATGTAAGAAAAGTTCTTTCTGAATTTAAAGGAAAACAGAACCAAATTCCACCTATGTATTCAGCAATTAAAGTTAATGGTAAAAAACTTTATGAGTATGCTAGAAGTGGTAAGAAAGTAGAGGTAGAACCTCGCGAGATTGAGATTTTTGATATTGATTTGATTTCTATATCTAAGGATATGAAGGAAATTGTGTATAAGGTTTGGTGTTCTAAAGGAACTTATATTAGAAGTTTATGTGAGGATATTGCTGAAAGACTTGGAACAGTAGGATTTATGAGTGGTTTAAATAGAACTAGAGTTGGGGATTTTAGAATTGAGCAGGCTGTTAGGATTTCGGATGTTGCTGGTGATGAGGGTGTTGTAAATAGGGATATTATAAAGAGTAAGTTTATTTCAATAGAGGAATTTTTGATGGATAAAAATGAGATAGTTCTTGATAATATGAAGATTAGAAAGTTCTTAAATGGTGTGAAAATTTTTTGTGATAAAAGCGATGGAATATATAGGGTATATAGCGAAAATAGAGTATTTGTAGGAAGTGGAATTGCTAAAGATAAAAAATTGAAGAGAGATATTATTATTAATTTTTAAAAAAGAAGAACTCCCAGAAAGAAAAGCCGGGAGTTCTTCAGTTTTGTAAGCGGATGCTTACTTGGAAAATGTTACTATGGATATTACAGCTTTTTAGAATAAGCTGTATATCTTACCAGAGTCACTAATAAATCTTCCCTTGCAGCAAGCAGAACATTGAACTGTCTCTTGGCTTTCGGAATGTTCAGTTCAATTTCCTGCGGTGACAATGACTGAAGCATCTGAGACAGCTTTTCAGCGTAACCGAACTGTCTAACGTGGAAAGAATGAAAAACGTGAGCATCTGCGGCTTCTAAGCTAGGTAAACCTGGCTTTTCATCGTATTTCTGAGGATGGCCGTTTTCTCTTAAAAGATAAGCCAAATCATCAATTGCAGTGTCAAGTTTATTCAGCTCCGCTTTTACTCTCTGAATATAGAGCTTAGCTTTTTCAACATTCTTGATTGTCCAGTCTACTTCTTCTTTCTGTTCTGGTGTACCGTAAAGCCGGTCATCAAGTTCGTAGTTGTGTCTTGCTGTGTTTCTGGCAATGTGATAAATCCTGAAATCTGTCATAGTAATTTCCTCCTGTTTTTTTATGAAATATTATTCAGGTACAAGAATATTATACAACTTTATGTAAATTTTGTCAATGAAAGATGTTAAAATTATGTAAACAATTACTAAAAGCACCAAAATGCATAGAAATATGGGGAGGAGAAAAATTAAAAATAATATTTTCAAGAAAGAATAAAAAATCATAATTTATTTCCTAAAAAAAATTAAAAAAACTACTTGCAAATTGTCGAAATATAAAATATAATCTCAAATTTGACACTTTTTTGAGATAAAAAAGCCTGTAAGGTAGATGAACACTATCTTATAGGCTTTTTGCATTTGGCAAAAAAATGCGTACTTAAACTATTTTTTTATAAAATTTAAAATTTTTTTTATTTCTATATTTTTCATTATTTCATAATCTGTCCTAAAATTAAATTTTTCGTGTAAACAGTCTGTTATGTCTGTTCTCGTATATGATGGAATATAACCTTCATCACAGTTTTTTGTTAAGTTCATATTTCTTAATGTATCTATTATTTCTGAGGCTGTGTATTTTTCATTTAATTCTTTTTCTAAATATCTGTGTAATACAAGAGAAAGAAAACAAGTAGTAAAATGTGCTATTATTCTATCATCACGACTTAAATAAACAGGTCTTGCTTTAAATTCGCTTTTCATTATCCTAAAACTTTCTTCTATTTCCCATCTTCTTTGATTTACTTTTATTATTTCTTCTGCATTATCTTCTAAGTTTGTACATACTCCATAAAATCCATCATATATTTGTTCTTTTTCTATTTGATTAGTATTAAGCGAAAGTATTTTCTTTTCAGCAACTTCACCATCTTTGGTTACAGAAGTTTTAGTAATAAATCTTTTAAAATCATTTTGATTAATTTTATCTAATTTAAAAGATTTGTTTTTCATAGCCTTTTGAGCTCTTTCAATTTGGTTATTTCTTATTTTTTGTTGATAGAATTTATATTTTAAAGAAAATGTTACAATTAACTTTTGCTCTAAGCCATTTTCTTTTATCCATCTTTCTTTATAGAATACTTTGTTTTTATATTTTTCTATTGATTCCGAGGTATCTTCTAATTTACTAATATCATATTGTTTTGTATCATTATTTAAATTCCAACCAGTAGGAGATAGTGCCCATTCTTTTAAGTGTTTTTTTAATTTTTTTATACTTTGAGTTGTTATAAATGCTCTATCTTCTTTATCATTAAATTTTCTATTAGCTGTTGAAGCAAGTCCAGCATCAGTACATACTATAAATTTAGATAATTTAAAATCATCTAATATTTTTTGCTCTGTTGGGGTTAAGGTGGTTTGTTCATTAGTATTACCTGGTGTTATATTAAAAGCAAGAGGAATACCATCTCCATCCATAAATAATCCCATTTGTACTATTGGTGTGTTTTTATTTTCCTTTGATGGGCCATATTGTTTTAATCCATCTTCTTGCTCTAGTTCAAAGAAGAAGTTTGTACAATCATAATATAGTACTCCAGTATTTCTTTTAGCTTTTTTTAAACTATTTTTATAAAGTTCAGCTTGTATAAATTCATTTTCTTTAGCTATAACTTCTAATGCCCTATAAATATGTTGGAGTTCAAAGTTAGGCTGTTCTATAAATTTCTGAGATAGGTTGTATGTAGCTAGTTTGGATGAAGGAAATATTATTCTTCCATATAATAATCTAGATAAAATATTATTTAAATCATATTTAAAACTATATTTATTAGCTATATTATCACATATTTTATTAATTTTTAAATCATAGTAAATTTTTTCTAAAAATAAGTAACCACAATTAAATAATTTTTGAGTATCTTTTTCAATAATTTTTTGTGGTGAGTATTTAACAATAACATCATTTGAAGCACTATTTTTATTAAGTTTATCCAAGTATTTCTCTATCCAAGAGAAGATATCTTCGCCATTAGACCTTTTTAATATTTCTTTTTCTGTTCCAAGTCTTTCATATATAGCGGTAGAACGTTTTCCATTTTTCTTTATATCTTTTATAATATAATAATTAGTAGCAGATTTTGTTTTGGTAATTTTTAATCTCATTTGTTTTCCTCCATTTTCATACATATAATACCACAAGTACGACAAGTACGCAAGAGAAAAAAGAAAAATTTTACAAAAAAATAAAGCATTACCAATGCTTATAAAGATTTTTTTATTAAAAAAGTGTCAAACTTCCGTGTAATGTGGATGTATAGTGAAACAATGGGAAAAGATAGTAAGAAAATTATGAAAAAAGGTAAAAAAATCATTAAACAGATGGGATTTTAAGATAAATAATAAAACAAATAAAAAAGCCGAATCTAAGTTATTAAAAAAATTTAATAATTTAGGTTCTTTTTTATGTGAAAAATGAAAAAAATTATTTTCAAACCTTGCTATTTTTAAATCTTTAGAATATAATAATACCATCAAACAAAGAGGTGATGAAAATGTTACAATTTACCAAAATGCACGGACTAGGAAATGACTATGTATATATGGATGCAATAAATCAAAAAATAGAAAATAGAAGCGAGCTTGCAAAATTTGTAAGTGAGAGACACTTCGGAATAGGTTCAGATGGATTAATTTTAATATGCCCATCAGAAAAAGCAGATTTCAGAATGCAAATGTTTAACCAAGACGGCTCAGAAGCAGAAATGTGCGGAAATGGAATAAGATGTGTTGGAAAATTTGTATATGACAAAGGACTAACAAAAAAAGAAACCATAACAGTAGAAACGCTAGCTGGAATAAAAACACTTGTAATGACAGCAAAAAATGGAAAAATTGAAACAGCAAGAGTGGATATGGGTGAGCCAATATTAGAACCAGAAAAAATACCTGTAATATCAAACGAAAATCCAGTAAAGAACTTAAAATTAGAAGTCGAAAATAAGGATTTTACTTTCACTTGTGTATCAATGGGGAATCCACATGCAGTAACATTTATAAAAGAAGATGTAAATAAATTCGATATTTGCAAATATGGAGCAAAATTAGAAGTAAATAAAGCATTCCCTAAAAAAGCAAATATAGAATTTATAAATGTAATAGATGACAAAACCTTAAAAATGAGAGTATGGGAAAGAGGAGCAGGAGAAACATTGGCTTGTGGAACAGGTGCTTGTGCGGTAACTGTTTCAGCAATACTAAATGGATATACAAAAAGAGCTGTAACCGTACACTTATTAGGAGGAGACCTAAAAATTGAATGGAATAAAAATGATAACCACGTGTATATGACAGGACCTGCAACAACAGTATTTGAAGGAAAAATCGATTGGTAAGAAACGAAAGGAAAATAAAAAATGAGTAATGAATTAAAAGAACTAATGCAAATAAGTATAATTGGAGAAAACAAAGATTTAAGTAATATGTTAGAAGATATAGTTCCAATTAAAGAACAAAGATTTACAGATTTAGAATTAGAAGCAGAGAAAAAAGAAACATTTAGTATTGTTTTATATAAGAAAGAAAACCCTATTGTTAGATTTTTTAAAGGAATAAAAATGAGCTTGGAAAAATTTAGAATAATGGGCAAATCAAGAGAAATCGATTATGCAAGAAATCAGAATAGATAATTTGACTAAATAATGGCGTGGCAATTGCCCAAATGGGACCGGGTCTTTTTTGTCCCATTGCATAAAATTATTTTAATATTAAAAAATGAGACAAAAAAGACCCAGTCCCAATGAGAAAAAAAGGAGGAAGCTATGATAAATATAAACGAAAACTTTTTAAATTTACAAGATAGCTACTTATTTTCAACAGTAGCCAAAAAAGTAGCAGAATTTCAAAAAAATAATCCAGATAAAAAGGTTATAAAATTAGGAATTGGAGATGTAACAAAACCAATAGTTCCGGCAGTAATAGAAGCAATGCATAAGGCAACAGATGAGCTAGCAAATGCTGAAACATTTAGAGGATATGGACCAGAACAGGGATATGACTTTTTAAGAAGTGCTATTATGGAAAACGACTTTAAGGGATTAGGAATAGAATCTGATGAAATATTTGTATCAGATGGAGCAAAATGTGACTGTGGAAACATTGTTGATATTTTTTGCAGAAAAAATAAAGTAGCAATAACAGACCCAGTATATCCTGTTTACTTAGATACAAACGTAATGTCTGGAAGAAGTGGAAATTATAACAAAGAAAATGGAATGTATGAAAATATAGTATATATGCCAGTTACAAAAGAAAATAATTTTGTGCCAGAACTTCCAAAAGAACCAGTAGACATGATTTATTTATGTTTCCCAAACAATCCAACAGGAACGGTTTTAAGAAAAGAAGAATTGAAAAAATTCGTAGATTATGCAAAAGAAAACAAAGCAATAATTCTATTTGATGCTGCATATGAGGTATTTATAACAGAGGAAAATGTACCACATAGCATCTACGAAATAGAAGGAGCAAAAGATGTTGCGATAGAATTTAGAAGTTTCTCAAAAACAGCAGGATTTACAGGAGTAAGATGTGCATATGCAGTAGTTCCAAAAACTGTATTTGGATATACAAAGAATGGAGAAAAAGTTTCTTTAAATAAATTATGGAATAGAAGAACAACAACAAAATTCAATGGAGTTTCTTATGTAGTTCAAAGAGCTGCAGAAGCTACATACTCAGAAGAAGGAAGAAAACAAATTTTAGAAAATATCAAATATTATCAAGATAATGCTAAAATAATAAAAGATGGATTAAAAGAAGCAGGATTTGAGGTATTTGGAGGAGTTAATTCACCTTATATTTGGCTAAAAACACCAAATAATATGAAATCTTGGGACTTTTTCGATAAATTATTAGAAGAAGCAAATGTTGTAGGAACACCAGGAAGCGGATTTGGACCATCAGGAGAAGGATATTTTAGATTAACAGCATTTGGAACACAGGAAAATTCAATTGAGGCAATAAAAAGAATTAAAGAAATAAAATGGTAAGATAATAGAGAAAACGGAGGAAAAATGTTAGCATACATAAAAGGAGAACTAGTTTCAAAAGCAAGAGGCTATGTAGTTATTGATGTAGGTGGATTAGGATACAAAGTATTTATGTCTGAAATTGCAATGGAAAATATAGGAAAAATAGGAGATATTGTAAAAGTTCATACATATTACAGAGTAATGGAAGATGATATAAGCATATTTGGATTTAATACATCAGAAGAATTAAGATTATTTGAACTGTTAATATCTGTAAGTGGAGTTGGAGCTAAAACAGCAATAAATATGTTGGGAGTAATTGAACCGTCAGATTTTGCGATATCAATAATATCAAATGATATAAATACACTAAAAAAACTTCCAGGGATAGGTCCTAAAACAGCTCAAAGAATTGTACTTGAACTTAAGGATAAATTAAAGAAAGAACAGCAAATAGAAGAATTGTCAATTGCATCGAATTCTATCGGAGATAAGAAAAATGAAATTAGAAAAGCAATTGAAAAAGATAGCAAAGAAGAAGAAGCATTTACTGCTCTTCAAGTATTAGGATATACAAGCAGAGAAATTGAAAAAGCAATGGATAAAATTGATAAGGAAAATATGAGTTTAGAGGATATTATAAAAGCAGGATTGAGGGAACTTGCAAAGAAGTAAGAACAAAAATTTTTTCGTTGGGACCGTTTCTTTTCGCAAAAGGAAACGGTCCCAATGGAAAAAGAAACGATCTTTTTATGAAAGGAAACGATCCCAATACAAAAAAATTGAAAGGAGAATTTTATGCCAGCAATAAAATATGAACTATTACACGTAGACAAAAATTCAGGAGCGAGAAGAGGAGTGGTACATACTCCACATGGAGATATACAAACTCCAATTTTTATGCCAGTAGGGACTTTAGCAACAGTAAAAGCAATGTCTCCAGAAGAATTAAAAAATGACGTAAAGGCACAAATTATATTATCAAATACATATCATTTATACCTAAGACCTGGACACGATATTGTAAAAGAGGCCGGAGGGTTACATAAATTTATGAATTGGGACAGGCCGATTCTTACAGATTGTGGTGGATTCCAAGTTTTTAGTTTAAGCAGTTTAAGAAAGATATCAGAAGAAGGAGTACTTTTTAACTCTCATTTAGATGGAAGCAAGCATTTGTTTACACCCGAAAAAGTAATGGAAATAGAGGAAGCTCTAGGTGCAGATATAATAATGGCATTTGATGAATGTTGTCCATATCCTGCAGATTATGAATATGTAAAAAAATCTATGGAAAGAACAACTAGATGGGCTGTTAGATGTAAAGAAGCACATAAAACTGAAAATCAAGGTTTATTTGGAATTATACAAGGTGGTTTTTATAAGGATTTAAGAGAACAATCTGCAAAAGATTTAATTTCACTAGATTTTCCTGGATATGCTATTGGTGGAATAAGTGTAGGAGAACCTAAAGAAGAATTTTTAGACATTTTAAGATATACAACACCTTTAATGCCAGAAAATAAACCAAGATATTTAATGGGAGTTGGATCACCAGATTATTTAATTGAAGCTTCACTTGCTGGAATTGATATGTGTGACTGTGTACTTCCAACTCGCTTAGCAAGACACGGAACAGCTCTAACATCAAAAGGAAAATTAGTAATAAGAAATCAAAATTTTGCAAGAGATTGGAATAAGCTTGATGATGAATGTGATTGCTATACTTGCAAAAATTATACAAGAGCATATTTAAGACATTTAATTAAGACAAATGAAATATTAGGAATGAGACTATTATCACTTCACAATTTAAGGTTCTTGACTAAATTAATGGAAAGAGTTAGAATAGAAATAGAGCATGATAATTTATTAGCATTTAGAGAGGAATTCTATAAAAAATATGGATATACTGAAATAATTTAGGGGGGATTATATGAGATTAATTGATGAAGAAGAAGTAGAAAAACAAAAAATAAAGACCCAAAAAACTAAAAGAATGATAATAATAACAATAGTATTGTTATTACTATTATGTTCAGGAATAATTGCATTAATAGCATACAGAATGGCTAATCCAACACAAATTACAACATATATCGATGGAGTAAAAGTAAACGATTTTGACAAAATACTCGATTTTTCAACAGACGAAAATGGAAAAACAGAAATATATGTACCAATAAGAGATTTTGCAACATACTTAAATTCTGTAAATTCAAAATTTGGATATCAAACATTTAAAGGAGATTATAGCCCTAAAACAGAAGAAGATAATAAATGTTATGTTTATAGAGAAGGATATGAAGTGGCTATGTACACAAAAAAATCCAAAACGATATACAAATTAAATTTACAAGATAAAAGTGATGAATATGAAGAATGCATAACAAATAAAGATATATTCGAAAATAATGGAAAATTATATACATCTGTTGAAGGAATAGAAAAAGGATATAATGTAGCATTTTCTTATGATGAAAAGAAAAAAGTAATAACAATATATACTTTAGACTATATGACACAAATTCATAGTCAAGCTTTAGCAAAAAAGACAATTGACAATTATGGAAAATTAGAAGTAAGTGACAAATATGCAGATTGTAAATCAATTTTTGAAGATTTGCTAATAGTTAAAGCAGAAAATGGCAAATACGGAATTGTAAGAACTGATGATTATACATCATTTGTTTTAGAGCCACAATATGATAATATAAATTATGTTGTAGATTCAGCAACATTTTTAGTAGAAAGCAATAAAAAAATAGGTTTATTTACAAAAGATGGAAAAAGAAAAATAGATTTAGTTTATGACAAAATTACATCAATGGGACAAGACTCGAAGCTATATGTTGTAGAAACAAATGGAATGTCAGGTGTGGTTGACGAAAATGGAAAAATAATAATATATCCTGAATATGATAAAATTGGTACAGATGTTGGAAGTTTTTCATATAATGGAATAAAAAATGGATATATTCTTTTAAATACATTAATACCAGTACAAAGAGATGATATGTGGGCATTTTATGATAAGAGCGGAAATAAGGTATCTAATGGGTTTAAATATAAAAATATAGGATGTTCAAGTATTAAAAGTGCAAATAATATATATCCTTTACTTGAAATACCAGAATATAATGTTGTAGTTGTTAGTGATGAAGAAGGAAAATATGCATTTATGGATACGACAGGAAATGATAGTATACTTAACTTTTTATTTGATGAAATGTATATTAAAGTTTCAGAGGGAGAGCCATCATATTGGATGACATTTAGAGGAAAAGAATATGAAGCTTTAAAATATTTAAAACAATCAACCGATAGTTCAACATCTAGTCAAAAACAGGAAAATATAACAAATGGTAATTAAAAATTTAAGATAAATGTTCTAAAGAAACGTTTTCTTTCATATACATATAATAAGGAGGATGTATATGAAGGAAAACGTTTTTTTTAAGGTGGGATATTCACCATTTCTTGAAAACAAAAAAGAAAAATGGACAAGTAAGTTGTTTAAGAAAATTATAGAACATAAATTTTTAACTATTGTATTAGCAATTGTTGCTATGTGTGTGATAACAAATTTATGCTTGATTTACAAATTTATATATTTAATGGAAAACTTAAAAAATGGAATAGTTTCTTTCTAAAGAGGCTATTCCATTTTTCTTGAAAAAATCCGAAAAATGTAGTAAAATAGATAAGTATTAAAAATAAGTAGTATAAGGAGTATCGGTAATGATAATAGCAAATGAATGGAAAGATTATAAAATAATAGATATGGCAGATGGGCAAAAACTAGAAAAGTGGGGAAACATTACACTTTCAAGACCAGACCCACAAATAATATGGACAAACAAAAGCTTCCCAGAAAAATGGAAAAAAGCAGATGCTATATATTCTAGAAGCAAAACAGGTGGAGGGGCTTGGAAATATAACAAAAAATTACCAGATAATTGGCAAATAAAATATAAAAATCTAACATTTAATATAAAACCAATGGGATTTAAACATACAGGATTATTTCCAGAACAAGCTGTTAATTGGGATTGGATGATAAATAAAATAAAATCATCAAAAAGAGAAATAAAAGTCCTAAACTTATTTGCATATACAGGTGGAGCGACGGTTAGCTGTTTATCAGCAGGAGCATCAGTGTGTCACGTAGATAGTTCAAAGGGAATGGTATCTTGGGCAAAAGAAAATGTTGCGAGTTCAAAATTGAATGAGAAAAAGGTTAGATATATAATAGATGATGTAAATAAATTTGTAGCAAGAGAAATTAGAAGAGGCAACAAATATGATGCAATTATAATGGATCCGCCATCTTATGGAAGAGGTGCAAAAGGAGAAGTTTGGCAATTTGAAAATAATATTTATGACTTAGTAGAATTATGTACAAAAGTATTGTCAGATAATCCGCTATTTTTCTTAATAAATTCATATACAACAGGAATATCAAGTACAGTTTTAGCAAATATTTTAAATTTAACAGTAAACAAAGAGCATAAGGGAAAGATAGAAGCAGGTGAAATTGGTTTGCCAATGGAAAACTCAAAACTTATTTTACCTTGTGGAATTTATGGAAGATGGGAAGATTAGAAAATGAAAGTATTATATGAAGATAATCACATAATAGTTGTAGAAAAAGAGCCTAACATTCCATCACAAGCAGATAAAACAGGTGATATAGATATGTTAAGCTTGGTAAAACAGTATGTTAAAGAAAAATATAACAAACCAGGGGAAGTGTATATTGGTTTAGTTCATAGATTAGATAGACCTGTTGGTGGAATAATGGTATTTGCAAGAACATCAAAGGCAGCATCTAGGCTTAGTGAACAAATTAGAAATAAAACATTTAAAAAGAAATATCTAGCTGTTGTTGATGGAAAATTTGAAAACAAAAAAGGAAGTTTAGAAGATTATTTATATAAAGATGAAAGAAACAACATAAGTAAAGTTGTAAATAAAGACAAGAAAAATGCCAAGCTTGCAAAATTAGATTATGAAGTTTTAAATTATGATGACAAAAGGGATTTAAGTTTAGTAAAAATTGATTTACATACACGGAAGACATCATCAAATTAGAGTTCAGATGGCAAATAGTGGACATAGTTTGTTTGGAGACCAGAAGTATGGCGTTAGGGGGAAAGGAAAGCAGATTAGACTATGGGCTTACAGTGTTAAATTTGAGCATCCAGTGAAAAAAGAGTTAGTGGAATTTGAGGATTACCCAGATTGGAGTATGTGTAAAAATTGTTGATATATAGCGAAAGATTATTGAGAAAAGTGTTGATTTTTTCAATAAATTTTAGTATAATGTTAATGAGAATGAAGAGAGAATTTGTTCCTCTTTAATTCAAAATAATTTATGTATTGACCCATAAAGGGAATAAAAAAGACTAGAGTCGGCAAACTCTAGTCTTTTGCTTTAGTCGAATTTCTCAAGTATTTTAAGTATAAGTACTAAAACAATAACTTTTAAAAATAATTTTATGTATTTCCCCATAAGTTTCACCTCCTTTCGGAGTTGGGAATGGACATATTATACAGCAAAAAAATATATCAGACAATGTTCAAAGAAAAAAATATTAAAAAAAATAAATTTTTTTCGAAAAACACTTGCAAAATAAGAAGAAGTGTATTAGAATTTAATCGAAGTGGAAAAAAGTGGTACAAAGTGGGGTGAAATTTAACTATGTTAATGGGTGAATACGAACATACCTTAGACGCAAAAGGCAGAATATCAATGCCTGCAAAGCTAAGAAAAGATATGGGAGACACATTTATACTAACAAAAGGTTTAGATGGATGTTTATTTGCTTTTTCACAAGAAGAATGGTTGAATTTTGAAACAAAACTAAAAGGATTACCACTATCAGACAAAAATGCGAGAAACTTCGTAAGATTTTTCTTAGCAGGAGCCACAGAATGCGAAATAGATAAACAAGGAAGATTTTTAATACCAATGAATTTAAGAACATCAGCAAATTTAGAAAAAGAAGCTGTAATTATTGGAGTTGGAACAAGACTAGAAATTTGGAACAAATCTATTTGGCAATCAAAAGATGAAGAAATATCTGCAGAAGAAATTGCAGAAAATATGACAATGTTAGGTATATAATCTTTTCATAACGAAAAGTTTATATAAAAATCAAGAACTGAAATTTTTCAGGGAATTGATTATGTTAAGAACACAAAAGAAAAAAATACAAAAGAAAAAATTGCTTAAGAAAAGCCCTAAAAATACAAAAGATAAATAAAATCTACTAAAGTAAATTTTACAAAAGAAATCCCTATTTCACACAAAAGATAAAATTTAAACCAAAGAAAAATTATACAAAAGCGAAAAATACCAAAGTCAAAGTAAAACAAAAGAATATGTACAAACCTAAGAAAAAAATACGTAGGAAAAAAGTACATAAGATTTATATTGTACATAAGAATCAAAATAAGCAGCTGGTATTTTTCTTAAGAGTAATACTAGCTGCTTAAAACATATAAATCCTAGAAAGGAGATACTTATTTATAAAAATAAGTTAATTAATTGTGGAATTTAAACATAAGCCAGTATTATTAAATGAATGTATAGAAGGATTAAATATAAAACCAGATGGAATATATGTTGACGGAACTCTTGGGGGTGCAGGACATAGCAAAGAAATTCTAAAAAGGTTAGATAAAAATAAAGGAATATTAATAGGAATAGATAGAGATGAAGAAGCTCTGCAAGCTGCAAAACAAAATCTATTAGAATATGAAAATGTAAAATATGTGCACGGAAATCACGACAATATAAAAGAAATACTAGAAAGCCTAAAAATAGATAAAGTTGACGGAATTTTATTAGATTTAGGTGTATCGTCATATCAATTAGATGAAAGAAACCGTGGATTTAGTTACTTAGGTTCAAATGAACTTGATATGAGAATGGACAAAAGCCAAAGATTAACAGCAATGGAAGTTGTAAACAACTATAAAGAAGAACATTTGGCTAATATAATATATGAATATGGAGAAGAAAGGTTTTCTAGAAATATAGCAAGAAACATTTGCATAGAAAGAAGAAAGAAAAAAATTGAAACAACAGATGAGCTTGTGAAAATAATAGAAAAATCAATTCCAAGACTAAATCCAAAAGAGGGACATCCAGCAAAAAGAACCTTCCAAGCAATAAGAATAGAAGTAAATAATGAAATAAAACCGCTAGAAGACACAATAAAGAATTCAATAGATGTATTAAAACAGGGAGGAAGGCTTTGTGTAATAACATTCCATTCATTAGAAGACAGAGCTGTAAAGCAAGCAATGAATAGAGCAAAAGGAATGTGTACATGTCCAAAAGACATCCCATATTGTGTATCTGTCTCTTATAACATCTCCGAGCCCACGAGACAGGCAGAAATCTCGTATGCCGTCTTCTGCTTGAA
>USOM01000003.1 GCA_900556345.1 uncultured Clostridium sp.
TGTTACAAGCTCTGGGTTATCTTGCTTTATAGCTGCTGAATAAACAACTACATCTTGATCTACAATATTTTTTTCATTATGTCCAATAAATACTTTTATTCCGGCTTTTTCTAATTTTTTAGTAGTTTCTGTTTCAACATTATTAGAGCCTGTAACTTGAAAACCAAAGTTTACAAGTATTTCTGCAATACCGCTCATACTAACTCCACCAATACCTACCATATGTACTTTTTTATATTTTTTTAATCTTTCTTCAGCTTTTTCCAATTCTGTCATTTTTACCACCCTTATTATTATATTAATTTTACTGATTTATTCTACAACAGTTTTTACTAATTGGCAAGCACTTTTTCCATTAAGATCGTTTCTTTTTTTATTGGGACCGTTTCCTTTCGCGAAAAGATCGTTTCTTTTATCGTCGGGACCGTTTCCTTTCGCGAAAAGACCGTTTCTTTTAGTGAAAAAAATCATTGCTAAATCCCAAAATATATGATATAATGGTACAAATTTAAAAATGGAGGTAAAAATCTTGAAAAAGAATGAACTAATTTTAATACTAGATTTCGGTGGACAATATAATCAATTAATAGCTCGTAGAGTAAGAGAATGTAATGTTTACTCTGAAGTTGTGCCTTTTGATATTTCTTTAGAAAAAATTAAAGAAAAAAATCCAAAAGGTATTATTTTTACAGGAGGACCTGCAAGTGTATTTGGAGAAGACAGCCCAAAATGTGACAGCAAAATATTTGAACTTGGTATCCCTGTTTTAGGAATTTGCTATGGTATGCAACTTATGGCATATACATTAGGAGGAAATGTTGCTCATGCTGATAAAAGAGAATATGGAACAACAGATGTTACAATAGATAACACTTCAAAATTATTACAAGGATTTGGCGAAACTAATGGCTTTTTAATGAGTCATACAGATTTTGTAGAGACTGTACCAGAAGGATTTAAAAATATTGGACATACTCCTTCTTGCCCAAATGCTGCTATGGAAAATGAAGAAAAGAAATTATATGGTATTCAATTCCACCCAGAAGTTAATAATTCTGTAAATGGAACTATGGTTATTAAAAATTTCTTATATAATGTTTGCGAGTGCCAAGGAGACTGGCAAATGTCTTCATTTGTCGAAGATTCTATTAAAACATTAAAAGAAAAAATAGGTGATGGAAAAGCTTTATGTGCTTTATCTGGTGGTGTTGATTCATCAGTTGCAGCTGTTCTTTTAAGTAAAGCTATTGGTAAAAATTTAACTTGTATATTTGTTGACCACGGTCTTCTTCGTAAAAATGAAGGTGATGAAGTTGAGAAAATATTTAGAGAACAATATGATATAAACCTTATTAGAGTAAATGCTGAAGATAGATTTTTAGCTAAACTAAGTGGCGTAACTGATCCAGAGCAAAAAAGAAAAATTATTGGTGAAGAGTTTATTAGAGTTTTTGAGGAAGAGTCAAAAAAAATCGGAACAGTTGATTTTCTTGTTCAAGGTACTATTTACCCAGATGTTATTGAAAGTGGTTTAGGAAAAAGTTCTGTAATTAAGAGCCATCATAATGTTGGTGGACTTCCTGATTATGTTGATTTTAAGGAAATTGTTGAACCTCTAAGAAATCTATTTAAAGATGAGGTTAGAAAAGTTGGATTAGAGCTTGGTATTCCAGAAAACCTAGTATTTAGACAACCTTTCCCAGGCCCTGGTCTTGCAATTAGAGTTATAGGAGATATTACTAAAGATAAATTAGATATTTTAAGAGATGCTGATTTTATTTTTAGAGATGAAATCGCAAAAGCTGGACTTCACAAGTCAATTAATCAATATTTTGCAGTTCTTACAAATCTTCGTTCTGTAGGTGTTATGGGTGATGAACGTACTTATGATTATACTCTTGCTTTGAGAGCTGTTGAAACTACTGATTTTATGACAGGTATTTGGAGTAAAATTCCTTATGAGATTTTAGAAAAAGTTTCTTCTAGAATTGTTAATGAGGTTAAACATATTAATAGGGTTGTTTATGATATTACTTCTAAACCACCAGCAACTATTGAATGGGAATAAGATGAAAAATAGTTTTCTAGCTTTGGCTAGGAAATTATTTTTTTACTTTTTTTCTTTTTTGTGATATAATATAGACAAATATGTTTATAGAAAGGAGATATTAGTTATGGCAAAAATAACTGATAAAACTCTCGAAATTATTCATCGGGAGTATAATGTAGCTGTTAATACTGCAACAAGCATGCAGGAGATTCCGGAAATTATGCACCGGCATTTAAAAGCTTTAAAAGCTGACATTCCAGAAAATGACTCATCTGTATTTTTTAGTTTCATGGATGGATTGGTAAACTGTTATCGAGAGAGACGTATGACATTTGAAATCACCGATTTCGTCACAGAGCTCAACTCTGTCGTTATGTACATTATAAGATGGCTTAACGAAGAAAAACATGCCAATATCGACATTAACTGGTACGCCAGAAGAAAGGCTCTTGAAAGTGATCTCACAAAAATACTCAACAAGTCTCTTCTTGATGATGATGTATCTGTTTATATTCGTGACAGGTTTGGCATTAGAGGAATACTTTTAAACAAGGATGTTCAGAAAAATAATATCGAAAAAATTGATATTATCTTCAAGGCTATAAAGGATATTCTTGTAAGAGAGTCTCCTTCTAAGGATGAGTTTATGGAATGGTATCATTCCAATCCTACCATCAACAAAATTAATCGATTTAAACTTGATTCGTTTTTGGTTGATATTCCATTTGCCATCACTGATGTAAGAGATTATATCCACAAACCTAAAGCCAATGGATATCAATCATTACAATTTACATTACAGACATCAGTTTACTCACCAATCCTGCCAGGTGCAAAAATTGAGTTCCAGCTTCGTGACCTCGATATGCATAACAAAGCAGAAGGCTATGTTGTAGCAGAATCACCCGAAATGGACCAATCTCATAAATCATACAAAAATGAGATTGATAAAAGAATATCCAATGTATTCCGGATTGATGACTTTGATAAAGTTAATCTTTCAGGATTTGTAAATTATGATGACAAAAATGCAGATAGAGATGGCTTACACCATCCCAAACATTTTGCAGACAGACGGTCAAAGTAATTACAGCTATATCTCATTTCTTCCCCTCAGAGAATTTTTCTCCGAGGGGATTTTTCTGATTGGGGACGGTTCTTTTTCGGAAAAAGAACCGTCCCCAATCAGAAAAAAAGCAATGCCACATTTAGCATTGCTTTTTTTAATATATAAACTAAATCTCTCTTACAGTCAAATCATGTGCAGAACCTTCTTGAATACTCAAGTTTGAAACTGGTGTTAAAATAGCCTTTTCGTGGAATTCTTCTAAGTTTCTAGAACCACAGTTAGACATAGTTGACTTAATCTTCTTAATTGTAACATTTAAGTTGTCTTTTAATGGTCCTGCATAAGGGATATAAGAATCTACACCCTCCACGAAACTCATTTTTTCATTTTTAGAACCTAGGTCATATCTTGTCCAGCTTCTAGCTCTCTTTGATCCTTCTCCCCAATATTCTTTAACAAATTTTCCGTCTAATTTTATTTTTGTTGTAGGGCTTTCATCAAATCTTGCAAAATATCTTCCCATCATAACAAAGTCACATCCCATAGCTAATGCAAGTGTTATATGATGGTCATGAACTATTCCTCCATCAGCACAAAGTGGAATATATATTCCTGTTCTTTTTGCATATTCCTCACGAGCTGCTGCAACATCTATTATACTTGTTGCTTGTCCTCTTCCGATTCCTTTTGTTTCACGAGTGATACAAATTGAACCTCCACCGATTCCTATTTTTATGAAATCAGCTCCTGCATCTGCTAAATAGTAGAAGGCTTCTTGGCTTACAACATTTCCTGCACCAATTTTTATTTTTCCATTATATTTTTCGTGTACCCATTCTATAACTTCTTTTTGCCATACAGAGAATCCATCTGATGAGTCTAGACATAAGATATCTACACCTGCTTCTACTAAAGCTGGTATTCTTTCTTCATAGTCTCTAGTGTTTACTCCTGCACCTACTAAATAACTTTGATTTTTGTCTTGAAGTGCTAGTGGATTTTCTTTATGTTGTTCATAGTCTTTTCTAAATACTAATGAATTTAAGTTTCCATTTTCTTCTATAACAGGTAAACAGTTAATTTTCTTTTCCCAGATGATATCGTTTGCTTCTGATAAAGTTAATCCAACTTTTGCATATACTAGTTTATCAACTGGTGTCATTATATCTTCTACTTTTTTGTCTAAACTATCTCTTGATAATCTATAATCTTTACTTGTGATTATTCCAAGTAATTTTCCTCTTGCTGTTCCATCTTCTGTTACTGGTATTGTTGAGTGGTCACTTTCTTCTTTTATTTCTAAGATGTCTCTTAATGTGTCATGTGGTTTTAAGTTCCATTTGCTTCTTACAAATCCTGATTTTGATTCTTTTACATGTCTTACCATTGCTGCTTGTGATTCTACTGATTGTGACATATAAATAAATGCTAGTCCACCTTCTCTTGCTAATGCTACACCCATTTCTTCCCCAGATACTGCTTGCATTATTGCTGATGTAAATGGTACGTTTAAGTACATTTCAGCTTCTTCTCCTACTTTATGTTTTACAAGTGGTGTTCTTAATGATATTTTGTCTGGTGTGCAGTCCTTTGTTGTTAGTCTTGGTATTAATAAGTATTCGTTAAATGTTCTTGATGGTTCTGTTAAGTATGTTGCCATTTTTATTCCTCCTATATTTTTTATTTTTTGTTTCGATTTTCAGTTATACTCTATTATACTACATTTACTGGCATTTTGTAAACCTTTATTTGAATTTTTCTCTACTATTCTATATAAATATTATAGTCTAAGAATGTAAACTTAGTTGTACTTTTTAGGAGCAAGACAAAAATTTGTCTTGCTCCGTTTTTTAGAGTTTCTTTCTTAACACCTGTCCTAAATATAATCCGGAAGCTGATGCTTGGATTAATCCATTGGAGGTGTTGGCTCCATCTCCTGCTACATACAATCCATTAATATATGTCATAAAATTACTATCAATTTCGATAGACAGATTTGAAAATTTAATTTCAAGACCATAAATAAGATTGTCTGATGCAGCAAAGCCTGGAATAACTTTATCAATTTTATTAATAAAGTTTTTTATATTGTTTACCAACCTTGCAGGCATAATTTCCTGCAAGTTAACCGGAACTGCCGATTTCAAAGTAGGCTCAACAGAATTATTCATTAAGCCATCCTGAGTTGTAGCTACATTTGAAAAGAAATCTCCAGTTCTTTGAACTGCCACCTGACCATTAGACAGAACATTTAATGTCTTTGCCATATTTTTAACAACTTCTATAGCATTTTCTCCAAAATCCATTTTGAAGAGTAAAGCCATATTGGTTCTTCCAGTAGGAGTATTGTCAGCATGTCCATTGACTAAAGTTATCTTACCATCATAGGACTCTGCTACTACACTGCCACAATATGGATTATGACAAAATGTTATTGCAGCATCTGTTTCTTTGGTTTCAGGTGCTTTAAATTTAGGTTCATACAACTCATTTGCAGAGCCCATAATTTCATCTGGGAGTTCATAACGTACACCAATTTTGATTTTACCCTCTTTTGTTGGTATACTGTGTTTAGAACAAATTTCTTTGTTCCAAGAAGCTCCAGCTCTTCCAGTCGCCAGCACTACTTTTGGTGCAAAAATTTTGTGTGTTTGTTTATTTTTTGTATACACAATGCCTTTAACAGCACCATCTTCTACAATGACATCATCAACATGTGTATTAAACAACATATCAATTCTATCATCTTCCTGTAATTCGGTTTGCAGGAGATAATATGCTCTTCTGCCATTTGTTGTGCCTGCATGCATAAAAGGCACTATGGTCATATTTAATCCATTTTTTTGTGCCTTTTTTAAAAGTTCTTTTGCAACAGGATGCTCCATTCCTCCTATTGTTTGTTCCGGAATGCCATATTTTTTGTATGTGTCAACCACCTCATCTAAAAGTTCTTTTAATTCTTTGGTTGACATATAGCTTTCCAGTTCGCCTCCAACAAATGTTTCATCTGTTGGATTATATAATGAAAGTTTACAATCTGAAAATGCACCTGCACCTGCAAAGCCATGTGTAATGCTACATACTTTACATCTGGTACATTTTCCCACAAATTCGGTTTTACACCGTCTTTGCTCAATCGCTGCTCCCTCATCAATAATTAGAACTTTGAAATTCCGCTTCTCCTTTGCAAGTTCTAGCGCACAAAATACCCCTGCAGGACCTGCACCTACAATAATCACATCGTATTTCTTCATAGTTGTTCTCCTTTTTTATATGACTGGGTTAACAAGTTACTCTATATAAACTAAACAAAATATTTTTGTTTAGAAAATGAAATTAATTACTTTTATTTTATAATAAATATTTAATTATCGCAACCTTTTTATGTAAATTTATATTTTTCTATTATTTTTCCATTATATCAGGATTATCCTCTAAAATCTCTTTAGCTAAATTCTCACTGGTATTAAACAATCTAACATATCCATCTAGTGATTTTGCTTTTTCCTTAAGTACATCAACATCAGAATTAACATAAATTTTAGCTTTTCCTTTACCATTTTTAGCTTCTTGAATCAAGTTAGAAACTGGTGAGTTTCCATCAAAAGCAACAACAACTGAATTTCTTCTTTCAAATATTTCATAATTAAAGCTCTTATAAATTCCAAGTTCTGATGGATCAGGTGAAACATAAATTCCGCTTAAATCTTGCGAGCTATCTAAGTTTTCCTTAATTTCTTCTGAAACATATTTTGGAACAACAGCTGTAACATCAAACTTTTTGTTTAATTCCTTTGATATATCTAAAACAGCTCTTTCATATCCTTGCATTTTATGACCAATTAAAATATATGTATTTTTGTTATCAACTTTTTCAAGTAATTCTTTTAAAGATTTTTTTATATTTTCATTTGGCATTGTAACTCTACCTTTTGAGTTAAAACTTCCACCTGCTATTATGATTGGAGTTTTATTTTGTGGTAAATTTACAATTTTCGTTTTAAATACATTATATGAGTTTAGCTTGTTAGCAGATTTAATGTCTATTGCATCTAAATCTATCTCTTTTAGTAATTTTTCTTCTTCCTCTTTTAACGCTCTCTCAATTGTTCTACCATCTAAAAATTGTTCAAATTTATTTGATTTTTCATCAAAATATACTTTTCTTCTCTCTAATATTTCGTCTTCAACATTTCTCATTTTGGCAAAATCTGAATCTTTTATATCTAATAAATTTCTTAATGCAATTTGTTCATCAATTGTATCAATTCCGTAGAATCCGCATCCATCAGTACCTTGAACACATTTTACACCTGAGGCTAAGTATTTTTTCATAGGGTGATTGCCTAAATTTGTTAAATTATTTAGTCTTACATTTGATGATAATTGGAATTCTAGAATAACATCTAAATCTTTCATTTTATCAATTATTCTTTTTCCTTCTCTTGTATCTAAGTCTGGAACATATAAACCGTGTCCCAACCTTATTTGCGGAGCTTTTTCTCCATTTGGTAAGCATATTTTTATACAGTCTAATGCTTTTTCAATATTATCTTTAAAAGCATCTGTTTCTCCAGCATGTAATCTTATTGTATATCCATCATCTTCGTATATTGCATATTTTATAATTTCTTCTATTAAATCTGAGAAATCTGTTACATTGTTTATTTCTTCCCCAATTAAATCCATTCCAACAACATAAGGACTTTTACTTAATGCTTTTATTACTGCCGGGCATTCTTTCACTTGCTCTGGAGTAAATAATGTTCTACTTGCAGCTGCCAAATATCTTATACTTACACCTGTTTCTTTTTCTATTTGTGGCATTATTTTATGCATTTCTACCAAGTTTTGTATACCTGCTGGACCTTTTTTTGCAAGTGTTGAATTTGCTATTTCAACATATTTTATACCTTGTTTTTGATATTCTCTTGCAATCCATAATAATTTATCTTGATATAAAGTATTTTCTTTGTATGGACTATTCTCATTTTCCATATCTTCTTTCATTTTCTTTAAGGTTTTTCTTATATCATTATCTTCAATTTTTTCTATTTTGTCTAAACTTAATTCTACTTTTTCATCATCTGGTACTTGTTTTCCTCTTATAATTGCATATCTATAAAGAATTGTTTTTTCAAGGTTTGTAAATACTGATTGTCCATCTTTTGGAAGTACTAAACTATTTCTTATTTTTACAATCTTTTCATCTGCATTTTCTAGGTTGTTTAAAATTAAATCTGCCATATTTATTAATGTTTCATCATTTATTTTTCTTTCTAATTTTTTACCCTCTAATTCTGAATGTTTGTATTCCTTTTCGATTTCTTTTCTCTTTTTTAATAATTCTTTTTCTTGTTTTGCTGTAACTTTTATTCCCAATTTTTTTATATAATATAATGAATATCCAATTTGATGTTTTATTCCAAGTGCAATTAATAAATCTGGTTGTAATATTTGGTTTAAGTGTGTATGTAAATCTGTTCTAAATTTTGATTTCTTTAAAATATATGATTTTATTATTGTTTTTTCTACTGGCAATTTATAGTCTTTTGTTTGTGCCATTAATAATTTTATTATTGCTGGAATTTTTGCTTTTCTTTCTATTTTTCCATCTGGATAAATATTTGCTATTTTTATTCCACCAAGCCTAAATATGTAAACTTCTTCTCCGTCATCATTAATACAAGCTTGCAAAATTCCTGTAATTACTTTCATATCGTTTTCGTCTTTTATTGTTTCTACATTTGCAATCTTTGCTAAATTTGTTATTAAGTTTCCTGTATGGTGATTTGGTGTTTCTAGAACATAAATTAATTCGTCTGGTTCTTCTGATTTAAATAATTTTACTACTATATCTTTTTCTTTATCTAAATAAAATTTGGTGAATAAATTTGGTAAGTTCATGTTATCCTCCCTTTTTTTCTTATTTTTTTCCGTTTTGCTATATTAGTTCATTATTTTATCATATTTCGGAGGATTTTTCAAGAGATTATGTAAAGTTTTCTGTTTATTAACTGTTTTTTTGTGTTGGGGACAGAGTTTTTCTGATTGGGGACGGTTCTTTTTCGGAAAAAGAACCGTCCCCAATCAGAAAAAACGTATCATTTTCCCAAATAATACGTTTTTCATTTTCAATTTATTTAACTAGTCTTTCTGTTTCCTTAGCAATCATCAATTCCTCGTTTGTAGGAATAACGAAAACTTTAACCTTAGACTCTGGTTTAGAAACTAATTTTTCTTCAGATCTAACATTATTTGCATCTGTATCAATTAAAACACCCATAAATTCAAGTTGTTCACAAATCCATTTACGGATATTAATTTGGTTTTCACCAACACCACCAGTAAATACTATATAGTCAATTCCTCTCATTGCAACAGCATATTTTGCAATATAGCCAGCAATTGCGTAAGTGAAGCTATCTATAGCAATCTTTGCTCTTTCACTTTCACCATAAGATGCAGCTTCTATTTCTCTAAAGTCTGGTGCTAAACCTGAAATTCCTTGAACTCCTGATTGTTTATTTAAAACATTTTCAACTTCATCTGCTGATAAATTTTCTTTTTTCATTAAAAATGTAACAACAGATGGGTCTAAATCTCCACTTCTTGTAACCATTGGGATTCCTCCAAGTGGTGTTAATCCCATTGATGTATCTATTGATTTTCCGCCATCAACTGCACAAATGCTTGAACCTTGGCCCAAGTGGCAAGTTACTATTTTTAGGTCTTTTATGTCTTTGTGTTCAATTTCAGCTAATCTATTTGAAACATACATATGTGATGTTCCGTGGAATCCATATTTTCTTATTCCATATTTTTTGTAGAATTCATAAGGAATTGGATAAATGTAGTGTTCTTTTGGCATTGTTTGATGGAATGCTGTATCAAATACACCTACCATTGGTTTTCCTGGCATTACTTTTTGGCAAGCCTCTATTCCCATTATTCCAGCTGGATTATGAAGTGGTGCTAAATCTGTGCATTCTTTTAGAACTTCTATAACATTTTCATCTATTACAACTGATTCTGCAATTTTTTCTCCACCATGTACTAATCTATGTCCAATTGCACTTACTTCGTCTAAGCTATCTATTACCTTGTATTCTGGATTTGTTAATTGTTTTAATGTAAAGTCTATTGCTTCTGTATGGTCCATTGCTACATGGTCTATTCTTACTTTTTTTCCACATGCTTTATGTGTTATAAATGCTTCTTTTTCTCCTATTCTTTCATATTTTCCAGATGCTAATACCTCATCTGTTTCCATGTTAATTAATTGATACTTTAGTGATGAACTACCACAGTTTAATACTAATATTTTCATTTTTTATTCTTCCTTTCTTTACTTTGACTCATTGGCACATTTGGACCGGTTCTTTTTGGGACATTCAGCCCAAAAAGAACCGGTCCAAATGTGTCCATTTTATTTTACTAATTCATAAGTTTCTTTCGCAATCATCAATTCCTCATTTGTAGGTACAACCCAAACCTTAACCTTAGAAGAAGCTTTAGATATTTCTCTTTCCTCGCCTTTAGTTTCTTCATTTGCTTCTAAATCTAAATCAACTCCCAAAACGCTTAGATATTCACAGATATGTTTTCTATCAAGCGGGCCTTTTTCTCCAACACCTGCTTCAAATGTTATTACATCAACTCCGCCAATTGCAACTGCACATTTTGCAATTTCCTGAGCAACTCTATAATCAAACACATCTAATGCAAGTTTTGCATGATGTCCTCCTGATAGGCTATCTAACTCTATATCTCTAAAGTCTAAAGATATTCTTGATATTCCATAAACTCCGGATTTTTTGTTAAGCATTTCTTCTACTTCCTCGGCAGTTAATTCTTCATGATCAGTTTTTGCAAGTTCTCTCACTCCAACTGTTGGTTTTTCTGATTTTTTTATTAAATATGTTATAACAGATGGGTCTAAATCTCCACTTCTTGAGCCCATTGGAATTCCACCTAGTGGTGTTAATCCCATTGTTGTTTCTTGAGATTTGCCGTCCTTTATAGCACATAAACTTGCCCCTTGACCTAAATGACAACTTATTATTTTTAGGTCTTTTATGTCTTGGCTCATTAATTGTGCTACACGGTTTGCAACATATTCGTGTGATATTCCGTGGAATCCATATTTTCTTATACCATATTTTTCATAATATTTATATGGAATTGGATAAATATATTTTTCCTTTGGAATTGTTTGATGAAATGCTGTATCAAATACTGCAACCATCTTCATATTTGGCACTACCTTTTGACAAGCTCTTATTCCTGCAATTGCATTTGGATTATGAAGTGGTGCTAAATCAGAGCATTTTTCTATTTCTTCTATAACCTCTTCTGTAATTATAACTGGTGTCTTAAATTTTTCTCCACCATGTACTACTCTATGTCCTATTCCAGCAAGTTCATCTAGGCTTTTTATAACTCCATAGTGTCTATTTAATATTCTTGATAATATAAACTGTATCGCCTCTTCGTGATTTCTTACTTCGTGTTCAAATCTACGTTTTACTCCATTTACTTTGTGTGTCAAAAATGAACCTGCTTGGCCTATTCTTTCGAAATTTCCTTTTACTAGCATTTTGTCGTTTTCCATATCTATTACTTGATATTTTAGTGACGAGCTTCCTGCGTTTATAACTAGTATTTTCATATTACACCTCTTTTCTTTTTTGTGGTGGACCCATTGGACCGGTTCTTTTTGGGTCCATTTTTACCATTTGAATTTTTTTACAAATTTGGACCCAAAAAGAACCGGTCCCAATGGGTCGCAATGAGTCACAATGAGTCGCACCAAGTCTTGCTACCACGAATTACTCCTGTGCCTGAACCGCAGTTATAGCAACAACCCCAACAATGTCATCTGCAGAGCATCCACGAGATAAATCATTAACAGGTTTTGCAATACCTTGGCAAAGTGGTCCATAAGCTTCAGCTTTTGCCAATCTTTGAACTAATTTGTACCCAATATTTCCGGCATCTAAGTCTGGGAATATAAGTACATTTGCCTCTCCTTTTAATGGACTATCTGGAGCTTTAGAAGCTGCTATTTCTGGTACTATTGCAGCATCTAATTGAAGTTCTCCATCTACCATTAAATTAGTTTCCTTTTCTTTTACCAATTCTGTTGCTTCTATTACTTTTTCTGTTAATTCAGATTTTGCACTTCCTTTTGTAGAATATGAAAGCATTGCTACTTTTGCTTCTTTCCTAACCAGTTGCTCAAAACTTTTTGATGATGATATTGCAATTTCTGATAATTCGTCTGCTGTTGGATTTTGATTTAATCCACTATCACCAAATATGAATGTTCCATTTTCTCCATATTCACAATCTGGTACACACATTACGAAAAATGCTGATACAAGCTTTGTTCCTGGTTTTGTTTTTAATATTTGAAGTGCTGGTCTTAAAGTATTTGCTGTTGAATGAGCTGCTCCTGATACTAAACCATCTGCTCTTGAATTTTCATCTTTTAGCATCATCATTCCAAAATATATTGGCTCTTTTAATAATTCTTCTGCTTGTTCTAAAGTCATTCCTTTATTTTTTCTAAGCTCATATAATTTTTGTTTGTATTCTTCTTTTTTGTCAGATGTAAGTGGATTTATAATATCCACTCCATCTAAATCAATTTTATTTTTTGAGCTATCTTCTTTTATTTTCTCCTCGTCTCCTAAAAGGATAACTTTTGCAAATCCTTGTTTTATTACCTTACTTGCAGCTTCTAATACTCTCTTATCCTCTGCTTCTGGTAAAATTATTGTTTTTTTATCCTCTTTTGCTCTATTTTTTATTTCTTCTATAAATGACATTTTTTTCTCCTTTCACTATATAACCGCTTTATGTATTACAAATGCTTGATATGCTGTATTTCCATAACTATCTTTCGTCCAGAAATAGTATGTTTTATCTATATCTAATGTAGTATGAAGTACAATAGGCTCTGTTCTTGGTATTACCTGAATTTGAGGTTGTGTGTTTTCTTGTGCTGTTGTATTGCTTGCTTGTATATTTCCATCTATTACAACATTATTTGGCAAACTCGTATTGTTACTACTATTATTATTGTTGTTTTCTTGGTTTTCTACAATAACATTTGCTCCCTCAACCGCAACAAATTCACTTGGTGTATTTTCATCTGTTGTTATTTGCCATCCTGCTATATCTAAATCTTTATTTAATTCTATTTCCACATCATTATTCGTATTTCCAATCCAATTTGCAGATACCTTCATATTTGTTATTATGTTTCCATCTTTAAGCTCAAATGTTCCTGCTTGTGGGAAACAATCTACCAATATTTCTTTTTCTGAAATATTTCCTAAATTATCTTCTGCATAAACTTTATATCTTCCGTTTTCCTTAATTGTTCTTGTGCTATTTTCCTGAGACCAAGTTATTTTGTCCCAACTAAATGGACTATCATATAATCCAGATTGACTGTCCTCAGCTGTTACAGTTATTGTTACATAGCCTGACGCTAATGTATCTTTGTTTATTGTGTATGCAATTTCTGGTGGAGTATTATCAATCTTATCAATTTGAATTTCTTTAGTTGCTGTATTTCCTGCAATATCTCTTATCCATATATAATATTTTCCATTTTCTGTAAGTGTTGATGATACATCTAAATCAGGCGTTACTGCTTGCATTGCATTCCACTCTTTATCATCAGGGCCATTTTCATTTTTTGTTATTGCCCAATCTTTCATTCTTATATTGTCATTTGCAACAATTTTTACTTGTTTTACTACTTCCCAAGTATCATTTTCAAATGTAACTTCCTTAAATTCTGGTGATGTTTTATCAATATCTCCAATTGTTAAATTTTGAAATTTAGGACATCCATATCCATAAAGTTCATCTTTTCCTTCGTCACCCAAATCCTCGCTAAAATTTCTTAAAAAGTTATATACATCTAAGATTGTAGCATCTTTACTATATGTCTTAATTAATGCAATAGTCGCCGCAATTTGAGCATTAGAATATTGTGCACCTGACCATCTTGAAATATTTGCACTATTACTAAATATTTCCTCAACATCTGTGCTTGGTGCCGAAAAATCTATGTAATCTCCCTTTCCAGAATAATCAGCTAAATTCATTTCTCTATCTAAAGAAGATACCGCAATTGTCATTCCGTGATTTGCTGGATAATCTCCCTCTTTTGAGTTTTCCTCCTTTTCGCTATTTTCAGTAGATGTTTCATATTGACTATTTGATGACACGCAACTAACAGGAACGTTTTCCTTAAAACAGCTTTCCAACGCTAAATCTATTGGTTCACTTTGCGTATTTATTAGCTCATAACAAATTACATCTGAATTTTTGGCAGCATACGCTATTGCTTTTAAAATACTTGATGTTGATGTATACCCCTCTTCTGTTACTGTAACTAATGGCATTATTTTTACATTATTAGTAGTTGAATCCACCAAAACTTCTGCAATTCTGCTTCCTTGCGCAATTGTTTCGGAAATATCTTTGTTATTTAATACAAAATTATAATAATTATCACTTATTCTTTCATTGAAAAATTCATTTTGATAATTTATTCCATATCCAATTGTTCCTATTACTATATCTTTCGGATTTCCATTTTCGTTTATTATATTATTATAGTTGTCCAGCCCCATAACGGTTGCACCAAGTGAATGGTGATTATTTAAGTCTACTTCTGTTCCACCATACATAGTTTGCGATATATCGTTAATTTGCTTGTTTATTGTTACATCATCATAGTAAATTTTTTCTATGTAATCTTTGTCTTTGTAATAGTTGTACATTGCTTTTGTTAGCTTTTCTGAGTAAAAACTAAGTACATATAAATTTTCCGAAATTTGTGTTACTTCTTCTCTGTCTACTGTTTCTTTTACGTTTTTTGATTTTACTATTATGCTTTTTGTTTGATACAAATTTTTTATGGTGAATGTTTGTCCATTTTCTGATATATCAAATACTGAATTTGATAGTAGTTTTCTCATTTCATCCATTGAGCTAAAGGCTAGGTTTTCTTCTTCATCTGATAGGTTGAATTCTTCTTTTAGTGATGTTTCTATATTGTCTCTTTTTACTTCTTTGTTTGATAGATTTATTGTTATTTGTTTGAAGTAGTTTTTGCAGGTTATCCCATCATCATAAGATATTTCTGGCTGTTGGTGTAGTTTTATTGCTATTATTATTCCTATTATTAGTAGTATTACACCAATTGTGATTCCTGCTATTATTAGTCCTTTTTTTACTTTTGTTCTGGTTTTTCTTCTCATAAATTATCACCTGTTTTGTTTTTTTCGGTTATATTCTATATTATATTTTGAAAAATTTCAATAGTTTTGTGTGGGGTTTTTGGTAAAAAAATTGATGGTGTAGAATTTTGGGGTTCTACACCATTTTGGAATTTATTATGAATTTTTTTATATTTAAAATCTACACACCAGTCTTGACAAACTCTATTTTATATTCTAAAACTAGTATTCTATTATTCTAGTTCTTCGCCATTAGAGTTCAAAACTACTTCCATAGTCCGACGCGAAAACCGATGTCGTCGTAGTAACTGCTGGTACCGCCACTGTAGCGATTCTCGGCTGGATAGTGCGAACCACTGCCACTGTAGCTGCCTCCCCTGTTAACACACGGATGGCCAGTACCGTGGAACTCTAATGTCCATTCGTATACATTTCCAGCTATATCATAGATGTTTTGTAAACTTGTTGCCTCTGTTGCTCCCGTTGTTAATAATATTCCGTTTTCATATGAACTTTGTTCTTCCTTCTTGCTTCCTG
>USOM01000004.1 GCA_900556345.1 uncultured Clostridium sp.
TTTTTTTGGAATTAAAAGAAGTTAAATACGAAAAAGCTTCAAGAATCGACTTTTCAAAAGTAGGAGATTACATCGAAATGCCAAACCTAATCAAAGTACAAAAAGACTCTTATGATTGGTTTGTAGAAGAAGGATTAGGAGAAGTATTAAAAGATATATCTCCAATAGAAGACTATTCAGGAAACTTAGTTCTAGAATTTTTCGATTATTACATGGAAGACAAAACAAAATACACAGAAGAAGAAGCAAAAGAAAGAGATGCTACATATTCAACAAGATTGCACGTAAAAGTACGTTTAATCAACCGTGAAACAGGAGAAATAAAAGAACAAGAAATCTATTTAGGAGACTTCCCACTAATGACAGATAGTGGAACATTCATCATAAATGGAGCAGAGAGAGTTGTAGTCAGTCAGTTAGTACGTTCACCAGGAAGTTATTACGAATCAGTATTTGACCAAAAAACAGGTAAAAGAAACTACACATCAACAGTAATGCCACTAAGAGGTGCATGGATAGAATACGAAACAGACAGTTCAGACGTATTTTATGTACGTGTAGATAGGACAAGAAAGCTACCTGTAACAGTATTATTAAGAACATTAGGATTAAGTTCAGATGACCAAATAAGAGATTTATTTGGAGAAGAACCATTAATAGAAACAACAATAGCAAAAGACACAATCAAAAACGAAGAAGATGCAATAATAGAAATCTACAAAAAATTAAGACCAGGAGAACTACCAACAGTAGAAGCTGCAAGAACATTATTTGATGGAATGTTCTTTGACAATAGAAGATATGACTTAGCAAAAGTTGGACGTTATAAATTCAACCAAAAACTAAGCTTAGCAGCACGTATAGCAGGTCATATTGCATATAACGACATAATGGACCAAGAAACAGGAGAAGTATTTGTAAATGCAGGAGAAATCATTTCTGAGGAAGTAGCTGAACAAATACAAAACTCTGGAATAAATATAGTAGATTTAAAACTTAATGACAAAAAAGTAAGAGTAATAGGAAATGGAACAGTAAATATCTACAAAGCATTACCAACAGTAGATTTATCAAAAGTACATTTCAAAGACGAAGTAAATTATACAGTATTACAAAATATATTAGCAAATACATCAGAAGAAGATTTACCTAAAGTCTTACAAGAAAGATATGACGAATTAGTTCCAAAACACATCACAACAGAAGACATAATAGCATCAATAAGTATGTTATTAAACATTTATCATGGACTTGGAACAGTAGATGATATCGACCACTTAGCAAACCGTAGAATTAGATGTGTTGGAGAATTATTACAAAACCAATTTAGAATAGGTTTAGCAAGACTTGAAAGAGTTGTAAGAGAAAGAATGACAATCCAAGATTTAGATGTTGTAACACCACAAACATTAATAAACCCAAAACCAATAGTTGCAGCAATAAGAGAATTTTTTGGAAGTTCACAACTGTCACAATTTATGGATCAAACAAACCCACTATCAGAATTAACACATAAAAGAAGAATATCAGCATTAGGACCTGGTGGATTATCAAGAGAAAGAGCAGGTTTCGAGGTAAGAGACGTTCACTATACACACTATGGTAGATTATGTCCAGTAGAATCTCCAGAAGGACCAAACATTGGATTAATCTCAGCACTATCATCATTTGCAAGTATAAATGAATACGGATTTATCGAAACACCATACAGAAAGATAGATCCAGAAACACATAAAGTTACAGACATAGTAGAAAATATGAGTGCAGATGTAGAAGATAAATACTACATAGCACAAGCATCAGAGCCATTAAATGAAGATGGTACATTTGTACACGACAGAATAAGAGTAAGACATCAAAACGAAATACTAGAGGTTGAAAAAGACAAAGTTCAATATATAGACGTATCTCCAAAACAACTAGTATCAATAGCTGCAGCAATGATACCATTCTTGGAGCACGATGATGCAAAACGTGCCTTAATGGGATCAAACATGCAAAGACAAGCTGTTCCACTTATGATTACAGATAGCCCAATGATAGGAACAGGTATAGAATATAGAGCGGCAAAAGACTCTGGAATCTTAGTATTAGCAGAAGATGATGGAGTTGTACAAAAAGTAACATCAGACAGTATCACAATGAAATACAACAATGGAAAAACTGTTACACATAGACTACGTAAATTCAAGAGAACAAATGGTGGAACATGTATAAACCAAAAACCAATTGTTAGAAAAGGTGAAGTAGTTAAAAAAGGTGATAGTATAGCCGATGGGCCATCAACACAAAACGGAGAAATGGCATTAGGAAAGAATGTATTAATTGCTTTCTCAACTTGGGAAGGTTACAACTACGAGGATGCTGTTTTGTTAAGTGAAAGACTAGTAAAAGAAGATGTATTTACATCAATACATATAGAAGAATACGAATGTGAATGTCGTGATACAAAATTAGGTGCAGAAGAAATAACAAGAGACATTCCAAATATAGGTGATGATGGATTAAAAGACCTAGATGAAAACGGAATTATCAGAATTGGTGCAGAAGTAAGACCTGGAGACATCTTAGTTGGTAAAGTTACACCAAAAGGAGAAACAGAACTTACAGCTGAAGAAAGATTACTTCGTGCAATCTTTGGAGAAAAGGCTAGAGAAGTTAGAGATACATCACTTAGAGTACCACATGGAGAAGCTGGAACAATAGTAGATGTAAAAGTATTTACTAGAGAAAATTCAGATGAATTAGCACCAGGTGTAAAACAAGTAATAAGATGTTACATAGCAACAAAGAGAAAAATATCAGTTGGAGATAAAATGGCCGGACGTCACGGAAATAAAGGTGTTGTATCAAGAATACTACCAGTTGAAGATATGCCATTTATGCCAGATGGTACACCAATAGACATATTATTAAACCCACTTGGAGTACCTTCACGTATGAACTTAGGTCAAATTCTAGAAGTTCATTTAGGAATGGTAGCAAGAAAACGTGGTTGGAAAATAGCAACACCAGTATTTGATGGAGCAAACCAAGAAGAAATCGAAGAATTACTTGCAGAAAGCGGTTTATCAACAGATGGAAAATCAATTCTATATGATGGAAGAACAGGAGAACCATTTGATAAACCAGTAACAGTAGGTGTTCAATATATGCTTAAACTACACCACTTAGTAGATGACAAAATCCATGCAAGATCAACAGGACCATACTCATTAGTAACACAACAACCTCTAGGAGGAAAAGCACAATTTGGTGGTCAACGTTTCGGAGAAATGGAAGTTTGGGCACTAGAAGCGTATGGTGCTGCATACACATTACAAGAAATGTTAACAGTAAAATCAGATGATGTTGTTGGACGTGTTAAAACTTATGAGGCAATAGTTAAAGGTGAAAACATCCCAGAACCAGGAATTCCAGAAGGATTCAAAGTTCTTATAAAAGAATTACAAGCTCTAGGATTAGATGTTAGACTTTATGATAATGATAAAGAATTAGAATTAAAAGAAAACATCGAGGACGCAATAGACTTTAACCTAGATGAACACAAAAAAATGGTAAGCGGAGAAAAATCAGACGTAGTTGTAGATAACGAGTTATCTGAAAACTATGTAGATGACGAAGAAGATGAAACAATGCAAGATGATGACTATGAAGAAAATGACGAATTATTTGAAAACATAGATGATAGCGAAGATGAAGATTTCATATTAAGTGATGAAGACTTAATAGATGATGACGGATTTGACGACGTAGAATAAAATAAAAATATAATTGCATATTTGCTTTAAAAAGCCCCAAAATTTAATCAAGAGGGAATTGTTCGAGCGGTGTTAAAAATTTTGGGGATAAAAGCAAAACCTAAAACTTAGGTGAGAATTGAAAAAAATTCTCAAGAGAAAGGGGCAAATAAATAATAAATGGAAGAATTAGAAACATTTAACAAGTTAAAAATAGGTATTGCATCAGATGAAAAGATAAGAGAATGGTCAAAAGGTGAGGTAAAGAAGCCAGAGACTATTAATTACAGAACACTAAAACCAGAAAGAGATGGTTTATTCTGTGAAAGAATATTTGGACCTACAAAAGACTGGGAATGTCACTGTGGTAAATATAAAAGAGTAAGATATAAAGGTGTTGTTTGTGACAGATGTGGTGTTGAAGTTACAAAATCAAAAGTAAGACGTGAAAGAATGGGACACATCGAACTTGCAGCTCCAGTTGCACATATTTGGTATTTCAAGGGAATACCAAGCAGAATAGCTTTAGTATTAGATATTTCACCAAGAAATCTAGAAAGAGTAGTATATTTTGCATTATACATAGTTACAGATAAAGGAACATCTGGACTAGAAAAATGTCAATGCTTAACAGAAAAAGAATATCGTGAAGCAGTTGAAAAATACGGAAAAGGTTCATTTAAAGCAGGAATGGGAGCAGAGGCTCTTAAAACTCTTCTTGAGGAAGTTGACTTAGATAAATTATCAAAATCTTTAAGAAAAGAATTAGAAAATGCAAGTGAACAAAAAAGAGCAAAAATAGTAAAAAGACTAGATACAGTAGAATCATTTAGAATTTCAGGAAATAGACCTGAATGGATGATAATGAATGTTGTACCAGTAATCCCACCAGATTTAAGACCAATGGTACAATTAGATGGTGGAAGATTTGCAACATCAGACTTAAATGATTTATATAGACGTGTTATAAATAGAAATAACAGATTAAAAAGACTTCTAGAATTAGAAGCACCAGAAATCATTGTAAGAAATGAAAAAAGAATGCTACAAGAATCAGTTGATGCATTAATAGATAACTCAAGACGTGGAAGACCTGTAACAGGTGCTGGAGGAAGAGCCTTAAAATCATTATCAGACTTACTAAAAGGAAAACAAGGACGTTTCCGTCAAAACCTACTTGGAAAACGTGTTGACTATTCAGGACGTTCAGTTATCGTTGTTGGACCAGAACTTAAAATATATCAATGTGGTGTTCCAAAAGAAATGGCAGTAGAATTATTTAAACCATTTGTAATGAAAGAATTAGTTGCAAGAGGAATAGCACACAATATCAAAAATGCAAAACGTATGGTAGAAAGATTAAAACCAGAAGTATGGGGAATATTAGAGGACGTTATAAAAGACCACCCTGTAATGTTAAACCGTGCTCCAACACTACATAGACTTGGTATTCAAGCATTTGAGCCAGTACTAGTTGAAGGAAGAGCCATAAAACTTCACCCATTAGTATGTACAGCATTCAATGCCGACTTCGATGGTGACCAAATGGCTATTCACTTACCACTATCACCAGAAGCACAAGCAGAAGCAAGATACTTAATGTTATCTACAAACAACTTACTAAAACCACAAGATGGAAAAACAGTTACAGTACCTACAATAGATATGGTATTTGGTGGATACTATCTAACAATGGAAGTTCCAGGTGAACTTGGAGAAGGAAAATACTTCAAAGACCCAGAAGAAGCAATAATGGCTTATGAAAATCACGCAGTTGGAATGCACGCAAAAATTTGGGTAAGAAGAACATTAGAAATTAATGGAGAAAAGAAATCTAAAAAAGTTGAAACAACAGTAGGAAGAATCCTATATAATGACGGAATTCCACAAGATTTAGGATATGTAGATAGAACTAGCGAAGATGGAATTTTTGAATATGAAATCAACTTCCCAGTTAACAAGAAAAAATTAGGAGATTTAATTAATAGATGTATCAAAATACATGGATTATCAGAATCTGCTGAAGTACTTGATAATGTAAAAGAAAAAGGTTTCAAATATTCTACAAAATCAGGACTTACATATTCTATGGACGACGTAAAAGTTCCAAAAGAGAAAAAAGAAATCTTAGCAAATGCAGAAAAAGAAATAGAAAAAGTAAGAAAACAATATAGAAGAGGTTTAATTACTGAAGAAGAACGTTACAAAGCAGTAGTTAATATCTGGAATAGTGCAACATTAGATGTTGGTAAAGCACTAGAAGAAAATCTAGAACCACTAAACCCAATCAACTTAATGGTTGAATCAGGTGCCCGTGGTAACATCAACCAATTAAGACAATCAGCAGGTATGAGAGGACTTATGGCAGGAACAACAGGTAAAGTTATCGAAATACCAATCAAATCAAGCTTCGCAGAAGGTCTAGATGCCCTAGAATACTTTATATCATCTCACCAAGCACGTAAAGGTCTAGCAGATACTGCTCTAAGAACAGCAGACTCTGGATACTTAACAAGAAGACTTGTAGACGTAGCACAAGAAATAATAGTAAGAGAACCAGACTGTGGATCAAATGAAGGACTAATAGTATATGACGTAAAAGATGGAAACCAATTAATCGAACCAATTCAAGAAAGATTATTAGGAAGATATCCAGTAAGAGACATTGTAAATCCAGAAACAAACGAAGTAATTGTTGATACAAACACAATGATTACAGACGAATTAGCAGACAAAATCGTTGATGCAGGAATTACAAAAGTAGAAGTACGTTCTGTACTTGGATGTCATTCAAAACACGGTGTATGTCAAAAATGTTATGGTATGAGTTTGGCAAGACACAACAAAGTTGAAATAGGAGAAACAATAGGAATAGTTGCAGCTCAATCAATAGGTGAGCCTGGTACACAGCTTACAATGAACACAAAACACGCCGGAGGCGCAATTGGTTCAGATATCACACAAGGTCTTCCAAGAGTTGAGGAGCTATTTGAAGCTCGTAAACCAAAAGGATTAGCTGTAATGACAGAAATAGCAGGAAAAGTAAAAGTAAAAGAATCAAAGAAGAAGAAAGAAGTTATTGTAACAAATGATACTGAGTCAAAAACATACACAGTACCATTTGGACCAAAAATGAAAGTCAAAGATGGAGATATGGTAGAACCAGGAGATCCATTAGTAGAAGGTTCTTTAAACCCAGCAGACATCCTAGCTATAAAAGGACCAGAAGGAGTATTTGAATACCTAACAACAGAAGTACAAAAAGTTTATAGAAACCAAGGTGTTGATATAAACGACAAACATATCGAAGTTATAGCAAGACAAATGCTTAAGAAAGTAAGAGTTGAGGACAATGGAGATACTGATATGTTCCCAGGAACATTAGTAGATATGTATGAATTTGCAGACAAAAACAGAGAAGCAGTAGACAAAGGCGTAAGACCAGCTACTGGAAAACGTGTTCTACTAGGTATCACAAAAGCTTCGCTTGCAACAGACAGCTTCTTATCAGCAGCTTCATTCCAAGAAACTACAAGAGTTTTAACAGAAGCAGCTATCAAAGGTAAAGAAGATGACCTAGTTGGACTTAAAGAAAACGTAATTATAGGTAAATTAATTCCAGCTGGAACTGGTATGAAAAAATACCAAGATTTACATATAAGCACAGAAAAGAAAGAAGAGCCAAAACAAGAAGAAAATGTTGAGGCAGTTGAAGAATAAAAATAGGGGGCAAAAAGGGCAATGGGACCCATTGGGGTCGGTTCTTTTTGGTCCCGTTTTTTAAATTATTGGCAAAATGGCACAAATGGACCGGTTCTTTTTGGGTCAGGCACAAAAAGAACCGGTCCATTTGTGCCATTTTGCCAAAAAGAGAGGAAGAAAAAAATATGTACGAAAATTTTGGAATAAGCAAACAGATAGAAGAATTATCGAAAGAAGTAGAAAAGGAAATCAAGCCACAATTTGAAAAAATAGAGCAAATATGTCAATCAAACAGTCTAAAAGTGCTACAAGCAATGCAGAATAACCATCTATCAGGAATGCACTTAAATACATCAACAGGATATGGAATAGATGAAGCGGGAAGAGATAAGATAGAAGAAATATATGCTCAAATTTTCAAAGCAGAAGATAGTTTAGTAAGAAGTCAATTAATATCAGGTTCACATGCATTAGCAATAACTTTACAAGGACTACTAAGACCAAATGACACAATGATATCTATTACAGGATTACCTTATGATACATTACAAACAGTAATAGGAATAGGGGAAAATCCAGGACCAAGCTCACTAAAAGCATTTGGAATAAAATATGAACAAATTGACTTAAAAGACAAAGAATATTTTGACACAGAAAAAATAGTAGAAAGACTAGCTAAAAAAGATGTAAAACTAGTAGAAATCCAAAGGTCTATAGGATATTCAACAAGAAAAAGTATTAGCATAGAAAAAGTAGAAGAAATAATTAAAGAAATAAGAAAGGTAAACCAAGAAGTTATAATAATGGTAGATAACTGCTACTGTGAATTTGTAACAGAAAAAGAACCAATAGAAGTTGGAGCAGACATAGCAGTTGGCTCATTAATAAAAAATCTAGGTGCAGGAATAGCAACAAGCGGAGCTTATGTAGTAGGTAAAAAAGATTTAATAGCCCTTGTTGCAGATAGACTAACAGGACTTGGAAAAGAAATAGGACCATCAATGGGTCAAAACACAAATTACCTAAAAGGTTTATTTTTCGCACCATCAGTTGTTGCAAGTTCATTAAAAACAATGGTATTTGCAAGTAGAATGTTAGAAAAGTTGCGGATATAATACAAGTCCAAAATATAATGAACCAAGAGTTGATATTGTTCAAAATATAATATTTAATGACAAAGAAAAATTAATAAAATTTTGCCAAGGAATTCAATCAGGTTCACCAATAGATAGTTATGTAACTCCTGTTCCAAGTCCAATGGCTGGATATGAGGACGAAGTTATAATGGCTGCAGGAACTTTTGTTGATGGTGCCACAATTGAACTTAGTTGTGATGCGCCAATAAGAGAGCCTTATATTGCTTATATGCAAGGTGGTTTGACATATGAATATGGTAAGCTTGGGGTTATGAAGGCAATTGAGTTTATGAGAAAATAATTGTTCTTTTGGCACAAATGGACCGGTTCTTTTTGTGCCAATTGACCCATTGGGACCGGTTCTTTTTGTGATAAGACAATAAATAAAGTTTATAGGTAAATCTTTAAAATCTAAATAAATAATAAAAAGGAGAAATTTTTGACTAGACAAATTAGAGAATTTAGCAATTCAAATGTATACCATATCATTATAAAAGGAAATAATGATAGTGTGATTTTTTATGATGATATGGATAGAAATGTATTTTTAGATAGAATAAAATTAACTAAAGATGAATTTAAATATAAAGTATATGCATATTGTTTAATGAGTAATCATGTTCATTTGGTTATAGAAGTACCAAATGAACATTTATCAAAGGCAATTCAAAGTTTAACAATTAGGTATGTAAATTATTTCAACAAAAAATATGACCGAAAAGGTCCATTTGTTCAAAATAGATTTAAAAGCAAAAATATTGAAAATCAGAGATATTTTTTAGAAGTCTGTAGATATGTTCATAGAAATCCGGAAAAAGCAGGAATTGAAAAAACAAGCCAATACAAGTGGAGTAGCTATAGAGAATATATAGGAAAAGAAAAAATTATAGAAAAGAAAACATTAATGTATTATTTAAATAATAATATAGAGGACTTTATTAAGTATACTAATAAAGTAGAAAATATAGAAGAAATAATGAATTATGGTGATTTTGAATTAAGCACAAAATTAAATGACGACGAGTTAATTGATATTGTATTAAAAAGATTAAATTTTGATTCAATGGATGAAGTTATAAATTTTTTTAATAGGAAAGAAAATATAGAAAAAGTTAAAGAACTAAAGGATATAAAGAGAATATCAAAAAGACAATTATCAAGAATAATAGGAGTTAATAACAAAATTATTGCAAAATATTGGAGCGAAGATTGACCCAAAAAGAACCGGTCCAAATGGGTAAAAATACCCAAAAAGAACCGGTCCCAATGTGCCGATTGACAATTAACTGTTTTACTCAACCGTAACCGACTTCGCCAAATTTCGAGGCTTATCAACATCCAATCCTTTCTCCTTAGAAACAAAATAACCCAAAAGTTGTAAAGGAACGATAGTAACAATAGAAGATAGATAAACGCAAGTATCAGGAACAATCACAACATTATCAAACAAAGAAAGATTAACTTCTTTACTAACAGCTTCAGAAACAACAGCAGTAGTAACAGCACCTCTAGTAATGATTTCTTCCATATTACTTACAGTTTTCTTAACCAAATTCAAATCAGTCATAATACCAATAACATTAACACCCTTTTCAATCAAGGCAATAGTACCATGTTTTAATTCACCAGCTGCATAGCTTTCGGAATGAATATAAGAAATTTCTTTTAATTTCAAAGAGGCTTCCAAGGCTGTTGCATAATCCATACCTCTGCCTAAATAGAATACGTCGTGTTCTTTAAAAATAGTTTTAGCAATTTCTTGAATGTTAGAGGTATCTTTTAAAATAGTTTCAATTTTATTAGGTATTATTAGCAATTCCTTCTTTAATTCATCCAAAACACAAGTATCAGCACTTTCAAGTACTTCTGCAAAATATATAGCTAATAAAGACATAAGTGTGATTTGAGATGTATATGCTTTAGTCGATGCAACTGCAATTTCAGGACCTGCGTGTGTGTAAAGCGTGTAATCAGCTTCTCTAGCTATTGAACTTCCTGTAACATTTGTAATTGCAAGTGTTTTAGCTCCATGCAATTTTGAAAGTTTTAATGCTGCCAAAGTATCTGCAGTTTCACCTGATTGGCTTATGAAAATACATAATGTCTTGTCATCTATTAATGGATTTCTATATCTAAATTCTGATGCAATATCAACTTCTACATGAATTTTACAAAGATTTTCTATTGTATTTTTTACGCAAAGCCCAACGTGCATAGCAGTACCACAAGCAACTATATAAATTTGATGTAAAGAACTTAAAAATTCCTTACTAAAGTCGGAATCTAATTCACTAAAGTTACATTTATTTCCATCTAATCTTGAGCCAATAGTTTCACGAATAGCTTTAGGTTGTTCCATAATTTCTTTAAGCATATAATCCTCAAAACCATCTTTATCAGCGGCCATAGCGTCCCAAGTAATTGTTGTAGTTTCCTTAGAAATTTCATTTAAGTTTTTATTGTAAAATTTGATATTATCTCTTGATAATAAAACGTATTCATAATTATCTAACAAATAAAAATCCTTTGTATAACTCAAAATAGCAGGAATATCTGAGGCAACATAATTTTCACCATTTCCTTTACCAACAACTAAAGGACTGTCTTTTCTAACAACAATCATATTATCAGGCATATATTTTGATAAAATTTCAAGTGAAAAGCTTCCAATTAGGCTATCACAAGTCTTTTTAACAGCTCTTAATAATTTTAAATCATCATGCCCATCATCTTTATTATAGTAATAATGTATCAAATTTGGGATAATTTCAGTATCTGTATCTGAAATAAAATGATATCCATTTTTGATTAACATATTTTTAAGTTCAATGTAATTCTCTATAATACCATTATGAACAACTGCGATTGATTCTGAGTTATCCAAATGTGGGTGAGAATTTATTTTTGAAGGAATACCATGAGTTGCCCATCTTGTATGAGCAATACCAATTGATCCTTCTAATTTTTTAGTATCTTCTAAATTATAAAGGTTTTCAACACGACCTTTGTCTTTAGCAACCTTAATTGAGTCTTTTTCCAAAGTCGCAATTCCAGCTGAATCATAACCTCTATACTCTAATTTTGAAAGTCCTGCAAGTAAAATAGGACTAGCTTTTTGGAATCCAATATATCCAACAATTCCACACATAAAAATCTCTCCTTTTTTAAATATATTTGGAATTGAAAGCATTACTTTAATTTAATGTCTGTTATAATGTCACCATTATTTTTTAACTAAATCTTTGGTAAAGTAAATACCACCAAGGCATCCGCCGAATATTTCGATAACCTAGGACCTCGTCAACATAAATTTATTATGTCCTGGCGCTTATTTTTTTGGATTGGTGACGGTTCTTTTCGCGAAAGGAACCGTCACCAATCCGAAATTACTTTCAATTTATACAGTATATTACAATAATATTAAAAGTGTTTCAAGTATTTTCACGAAAAATTCAAAAAAGTGTTTTCAAAAAATACAAATCCTGTTATAATGAAATAGTATCAAAGAGAGGGGAAAGAGATGGAAAAATTAACAGTATTAATAAATGAAGCAAAAATAAATACAAGAATTGATGAGCTTGCAAAAGAAATAATGAGAGATTATAAAGACGAAGATATAGTGTTTGTTGGGGTACTAAGAGGTGCAGCAATGTTTATGGTTGAACTTGCAAAAAGAATAAAAAATAATGTTGAATTTGAATTTATACAACTAGAAAGTTACGAGGGAACAGAAAGTACAGGAGTTGTAAAATTAAGACAAGAACTAACTGGAAAAATTGAAGGTAAAAACATAATAATAATTGAAGATATAATAGACACTGGTAGAACTTTGGAATATTTAAGAGATCATATAAAAACATTTAAACCAAAAAGTGTAAAAATTTGTACATTGCTTAGCAAACCATCAAGAAGAATTTTTGAATTAAATGTTGATTATATAGGATTTTCAATACCAGATGAATTTGTTGTAGGTTTTGGAATGGACTATAATCAGAAATATAGAAATTTACCATATATTGGAAAAATCGGTTAAAAGAAGGAGTCAAAGATGTTTGACATAAAAGAAGAACTTAAAAAACTACCTAAAGACCCAGGTGTATATTTAATGAAAGACAAAGATGATAATATCATTTATGTTGGAAAAGCAGTAAATTTAAAAAATAGGGTAAGTTCATATTTTAGAAAAACAAACAAAACAGATAGAATACTCAAAATGGTATCTCAAATAGACCATTTTGAGTATATTGTCGTAAGTAATGAAGCAGAAGCATTAATTTTGGAGTGTAATCTTATAAAGAAAAATAGACCTAAATACAATGTTTTATTAAAAGATGACAAAACATATCCATACATAAAAATTGATGTAAAATCAGACTACCCAAATGTAATTATAACAAGAAGACTTTTAAATGATGGAGCAAAATATTTTGGACCTTATGCAAACCCAGGTGCTGCAAAAGAAATGGTTAATTTTATAAAAGAAAAATATAAAATAAGACAATGTAGAAACTTTAAGTCCAATACAAGAGCTTGCCTAAATTTCCATATAAAAAGATGTTTAGCACCTTGTATTGGAAATATAAGCAAAGAAGATTATAGAAAACAAATTGATGAGATAATTGACTTATTAGAAGGCAAAACAGATAAAATAATAAAAGACCTAAAAAATCAAATGAAAGAAGCATCTGAAAACCTAGATTTTGAAAATGCAGCATATATTAGAGATAGAATGTTAGCTATTGAAACGGCTTCTCAAAAACAAAAGGTTTCAAATATTTCTGAGAATAATATAGATGTTATAGGTATGGCAAAATCTGAATTAGAGGTGTGCATAGAAATCTTCTTTGTTCGTGGAAGTAAAATGATAGGAAGAGAACATTACTTTTTTGATAATTTAGGTGATATGGATGACGGCGAAATAATATCTGGTTTTATCAAACAGTATTATATGGATAATCTAAATATCCCTAACAAAATAATGGTAAGTAGAGAGCTAGAAGATGAGGAAGCATTAGGAGAATGGCTTGGAAGTAAAACTACTCATAAGGTTACAATTCATAGCCCTAAGAAAGGCACGAAATTGAGATTTGTGGAGTTGGCAGATAAAAATAGTAAAGTTACATTGGAAAACAAAGAAAAGACTATAGAATCGATTCTCGTTGAATTAAAGGATAAATTGCAAATGGATAAATTACCAAGAAAAATTGAAACTTATGATATTTCAAATATTTCTGGTGAATTTATGGTTGCAGCTATGTGTGTTATGGAAGATGGAGCAATAAAAAAGAATTTGTCTAGAAGATTTAAAATTAAAACCGTAATTGGTCAAGATGACCCTCGTTCGATGGAGGAAGTTATAACAAGAAGATTAAAGCATTCAATAGACAATCCAAATGATAAAGGCTTTGGCAGGCTTCCTGATGCGATTTTTGCAGATGGTGGGATTACTCAGATTAGAGCTGTTAGACGAGCTGTTGATAAATATGGTGTTGATATTAAGATTTTTGGTATGGTTAAAAATGATAAGCATCAAACTAGAGCTTTGATGGATGAAGATAGAAATGAAATCGAGATTTCGGAGAGATTGTTCAATTTGATTACTTTGTTTCAGGATACTGTACATGATACTGCTATTTCATATCATAGAAAACTTAGAGATAAGGCTTTAACTAGTTCGGAGTTGGATGAGATTGATGGAATTGGCGAGGCTAAGAAGAAAGAACTATTGAGAGTGTTTGGTAGCGTTGAGAAGATTAAGGTAGCTGATGTGGAGGAATTAGTTAAGGTTAAGGGGATTAGCAGAGAGCTTGCTAATAATATAAAAGATAATTTGAGATAGAAGAAAAGCCACTGTGAAGTTTCATAGTGGCTAAAATAGGTTTACGGGTTACTTAGAATTAGTTGACTTCGATGAGTTTATGTCTCAAGGATTCAACCATTCCGTTTGGCAGGCAATGCCAATGTTTTTTCTTATCCCCGGTTCTTCCAATCTTTTTGGACTGGAATTCGAAGCAAGAAGTGCCGGCAACTCTACGCCAGAGTTTGGTAGAGAAGCTCCAGTCAAAAACTTGCTTAAGAAGAAGATCATCATCTTTTCCTAAGAAGTCATGTCTAGAGTCATCTTTATCATGTCTCTCTGGGAAGAAGTTATCTCGAGTCAGGACACCCTGATCAAGATCCAAAGTGTACTTCAACCAAGGAATGGGAAGTCTCACAAATGGAATTCGTCCAAAGCGTTTAATTGTACCAGTAGTTTGAACTACTGTAGCTCTGGTACGCTGAGTTGCATTGCGCTGTGGCTGACTGGATGTATGTGCTGCTCTAACTTTCAGAAAATACAACACCCAGTACAGAATAACCGTTAAGGCACCCCAGAACCATCCGAGCAAATATGCAGTCAGTAAGGACCACAGAAAAGCACAGATGTGATGTGGTTTCTCTGAAAAGAGATTCCGCATAGTAAAATATACCATAATACAATAGAAAATTACATTAGATGGGGTATATTTTACCAGTGCTGAAAAAACAGCACAAACCTGAAGAACAATAACAATTAACATTCCAACAATTAAAAAGTTCCGAACCTTATTCATAGTAGTATTCATAGTACTACCTCCTTTAAATTTTTATTACCTCCATTATACCAATTATCAACAAAAAAATCAATATTCCAACAAAAATCTTCCAAAAATTACCAATAATCAAAAAAGAACTCAAAACCAAAATTTACAAAAAATGTAAAAATTGTCGAAAACGTTGAAATTAAAGAGATTCTGTGTTATAATAAAAAGGTAGGAAAATTTTGAGAGTGAAAGGAGAAAAATATGGAGGATAAAAGTATAAATGATATTAATAACGCTCTAAATAGCTTACAAAAAGATGAAGAACAAATAAAACAAGAAATAGAAAAATTACAAGGTAAATATGAATTTGAAAATGGAAAATTTGTTGAACCAAAAGAGGTAACACAATATAAAAAAGATTTAGAAAGAGTACAAAAAGAAATAGAAGAAAAATGCTTCAGGAAAGGAAACTGGACAGATATGAGAAAAATAATATTATTGGACAAAAACTGGACCTTTTATAAAAATCCGGACAGTACGCAGGGAGAGGAAGTTTCCCTCCCACATACCTGGAATGCAGTAGACGGACAGGACGGCGGAAATGATTATTACCGTGGAACCTGTAAATATGAATGTCACTTTAGCAGACCGGAACTTGAAACGGACGGAAAAGCATATCTTGAGTTTGACGGCGCAGCAATGACGGCAGATGTAGTTA
>USOM01000005.1 GCA_900556345.1 uncultured Clostridium sp.
TATCAATAGTTTTTATACATTATAAAATATAATTGCTCCTATTATTGCAAATATAAATCCTAGTATCTTTAATCCTGATGTTGCCTCATTTTGATCTCCGAAACTAAACCAGTTCGTGCTTAATATTCTTGCATCATATATAAATATTACTCCCACTAATATTAGAATTAGTGATATTATTTTTAGTATCATTTTTTTCTCCTTTTTGTCCCATTGGGACCGGTTCTTTTTGGGACATTTTGTTTTCTTTTATAATATACTACTTAATTTTGTCGTTGTAAAGGATTTTTTTGAAATGGGGACGGTTCTTTTTTGAAAAAGGAACCGTCCCCATTTTGAAAAGCGGGTATCAAAAATTGATACCCGCTTTAGTGGAGAATTATTTCTCGCTGTGTTCTTTTTCTCTGTTTTTCAGCTCCAACTGTGTCAATGCCATTCTTTGGTAGTTAGTCAAACCTACTACTTCTAAATTTTTTAACACTAATGGTCTGTTCTTTGCTTCTTTGTTCATTGGAAACATCTCCTTTTCTGATAAGTTATTAACTTGTTGCTGTCCTAATATTATAACACAATTTACAGAATTTGGCAAATTTTCCGTCAAAAAAACTTTATATTTTGCAAAAAGTCATAATTTATATTTTCGTGTGCGTTTTCCAACTTTTTCCAAATCAAATTTCGATTCTACCATCAATTCTATTCTCAATTAAATGTTTCAATCTACTATTTTCTTCCTTCTCCAATCCCGCATCATCATTCATAATTTTAGAGCTCAAATCCTGAACTGTTTTCAAAACGTCAATATCCTCAAAAAGATTAGCAATTTTCATTTCAGGAATTCCGTGTTGAGCTGTGCCAAAGAAATCTCCAGAACCGCGAAGTTCTAAATCTTTCTCAGATATAACAAAACCATCATTTGTCTGACACATAATTTTCATTCTTTCTTGAACTACTTTTCCTTTTCCCTCGAATTTTAAAATACAATAAGATTTATATTCGCCACGACCAACTCTTCCTCTAAGCTGATGAAGCTGGGCAAGTCCAAATCTTTCGCTATTTTCTATTACCATAATATTGGCATTCGGAACATCAACACCGACTTCTATAACAGTTGTTGAAATTAAAATATCAATTTCTCCATTTTTAAATCTTAGCATTATGTCATCTTTTTCTTTTGGTTTCATTTTTCCATGCAAAAATTCTACTCTATATTTGCTAAACGTTTCATTTTGCAATTTTTCGGCAAGCTCAGTTACAGATTTTAAATCCATTTCTTCATTTTCCTCAACTAATGGACAAACTATGTAACATTGCCTCCCTTCATTTAATTGTTTTTCTATAAAATGATTTACTCTTTCCTCAAAGCTTTTTCCAACAGCAAATGTATCGATTTTCTTTCTGTTTGGTGGCAATTCGTTTATTATTGAAATATCCAAATCGCCATACAAAATTAGAGCAAGTGTTCTTGGAATTGGGGTTGCAGACATTACAATTACATCTGGATTATTTCCTTTAGCAACAATTTTTGCCCTTTGCTTTACACCAAAACGATGTTGTTCATCTGTCACAACTAGTCCCAAATTTTTAAAACTTACATCTTCTTCCAACATTGCGTGTGTTCCTATTAAAATGTCAATATCACCATTTGCTAGCTTTTCCTTTATTATTTGCTTATTTTTCTTAGTTATACTTGATACTAAAAGCTCACATCTAATGCCAAATTGATTCAATGTTTTCTGAAAATTCTCAATATGTTGAGTAGCTAGTATTGCAGTTGGAGCCAATATTGCTGCCTGATATCCTGATTTTACCGCTTTATATGCCGCAATAATGCTCACAATTGTTTTACCAGATCCAACATCACCTTGAAGCAATCTGTTCATTGGTTTGTCACTTTCCATATCATTACTTATTTCTTTTAAAACCCTAATTTGAGCATTTGTAAGTTTAAATGGTAATGTGTTTATTACCTCCATCATTTTTACCTTTTTATCAAAAGCAATTCCCTTTTCATCTGTTTTATAACTCTGTTTAATATGTGAAAGTGCTAATTGAAAACTTAATAATTCCTCGAAAACCAGTCTGTACCTTGCCCTAACAAAATCATTTTTGTTTTCTGGAAAATGTATTTTCCTTATCGCATTGTTCAATCCCATCAAATTATATTCTTTTAAAATATAGTCTGGAATTGTTTCCTGCAAATTTCCACAAGCTTCATCAACACCATTTTCTATGATTTTTCTTATTGTATTTTGACTAATTCCATATGTTAATGGATATATCGGGATTATTTTTCCTGTATTTTTATTCACACCTGATTCATCAAAAATAGGCGATTTCATCTCATATCTGCCTAATTTTATATCTACTTTTCCATAAAAATTATATGTGTGTCCAAGCTTAAAGACACTTTTTAAATAACTTTGATTGTACCACACAACAGTACAAGGATTTTCCCCATCTCTTATAACTAATCTATAAATTTTTAGTTTTCCCGCAAAAGTTTCAGATATTTTTGTTATTGCTGTTCCCTTTATTAGGGCTTCTTCTCCATCTTTACAATCTGATAATTTTTTTGCAATTCCTCTATCCTCATAATTTCTTGGGAAATATGTTATTAAATCTTGAAGTGTATGTATATTTAGCTTGTTTAACAATTTTACTCTTGATGGTCCTACATTTTTTACATATTGTACTGACTTTTGTAAATCTATCATTTTTTCTCCTTTTTTCTGATTGGGGACGGTTCCTTTTGCGAAAAATTTCGCATTGGGGACGGTTCCTTTTCGGAAAAAGAACCGTCCCCAATCAGAAAAATCCCACTACCCAATCGGAAATTTCTCATATTTTTAACAATTTAAAATCCAATGCATCTGCACTTACTAACTTAAAATCAATTCCATAGATATCTCCCTCTATTGCATCTTCTATTGACTTTCCATGTAAATGTGCATAATAACATTTTTTTATATTATATTTTCTAAGAACTCGCATAAATTCATTATCAATATTTTGTTTTACAACAGGCGGATAATGCATAAAAACAATTATTTCTTTTTCGCTATTTAAACTCAAAGCACTTTTTATAGAAAGCTCTAACCTTAAGGCTTCTCTATCAATTAGCTTTTTTTCTTGCTCTGTTCTTTCATTTGTTAAGCTCCATCCTCTTGTCCCACAAATAATTTTGTTTTCAACTTCTATACTATTATTTTGTATAAAATCTATATTTTGGAAATTGTGTTCATTTAAAAATTTCTTCATATTTGTTACTGTTGTCCACCAATACTCGTGATTTCCCTTTAGCATTATTTTTTTTCCTGGCAAACTATTTAAATATTCAAAATCTTTTAATGTATCTTTTAAATACATTGCCCATGAAAAGTCTCCTGGATGAATTACTGTATCATCCGGTTTTACTTTAGATATCCAGTCATTTTTTATTTTTTCTTCGTGATTATTCCAATTTTCTCCAAATATATTCATAGGCTTTGGATTTTCAAATGATAGATGTAAATCTCCTATTGTATATATCGCCATAATTCATCCCTCCTTTTTTTGTATTGGGGACGGTTCCTTTTGCGAAATGTCCCAAAAAGAACCGGTCCCGATGGGACATTTTTTGCAAAAGGAACCGTCCCCAATAAGAAAAGAACTGCCCCAAATGCTAAAAATTATAATTTCAAATTAGGTACTGCATTCAAATCCAATTCATCTCTTTTTCCATTAATAAAATTATAATACCCCGCTGAACCAATCATTGCAGCATTATCAGTACATAGCTTTAAATCTGGCATATATACTTTTAAATCATCATTTTGTAACTTTAAAATTTCACTTCTTATATATGAATTAGCCGATACTCCACCTGCTATTGCTAAACTTTTCATTCCAGTTTGTTCTATTGCTTTTCGTATATTTTCTATTAAAACCTCTGTTACTGTTTTCTCAAAACTTGCACATAAATCTGCTTTATTTATATCTTTAGTATTATGATTTATATTTATTACCGCTGTCTTTATTCCACTAAAACTAAAGTCCAATGAATTCTCAAAATGTGTTTTTGGAAGCTTTATATTAGGAATTCCCGTTTTTGCAAGTTTGTCTACTTTAGGTCCTCCTGGGTAATCTAGTCCTACCACTCTTGCAATTTTGTCAAATGCTTCTCCTATAGCATCATCTCTTGTTTTTCCAAGGACTTCGAATTCTGTATAATCTCTTACATAAACTATTTGTGTGTTTCCTCCTGATACTAGTAAACATAAAAACGGTGGTTTTAGTTCCTTATATGTTAAATAATTTGCTGCAATATGCCCCTGTATATGATTTACCCCAACTAATGGTTTATTTATTGCAAATGATAAAGCTTTTGCATAAGATACTCCAACTAATAATGCTCCAACTAGACCTGGACCATATGTTGGTGTTATTGCATCTATATCTTTAAATTCTACATTTGCTTCTTTTAATGCTAGTTTTGTTACTCTTGATATTGCTTCTATATGATTTCTAGATGCTATTTCTGGCACTACGCCTCCATATTTTTCATGTATTGGTATTTGTGTGTCTATTATATTTGATAGTATTTCTCTTCCATTTTTTATAACCGCTACTGATGTTTCATCACAACTTGATTCTATTCCTAGTGTTAGTATGTCTTTCATTTTTTCACTTCCCTTGCTTTTCTGTTATATTTTACTAGATATTAAAAAAAATAGCAATGGTTTATTGCTATTTTTTTGGCAAATTCACTCTTTAAAATTAAAAGCTAATTTCCCATAATATTATACCCATTATCAGCAAAAATAATTTGTCCTGTAATAGAATCACTCATTTGACTTAGCAAAAATGAAACAACATTACCAACTTGATATGTAGTAACATTTTTATGCAATGGAGCTTTTTCCTCAACTACTTTCAAAATACTTCCAAAATCCTTAATTCCTTTAGCAGATAAAGTTTTAATAGGCCCTGCTGAAACTCCATTTACTCTAATTTCATCTTTTCCAAGATTATCCGCCAAATACCTAATGCTTGCCTCTAAAGCGGCCTTCGCTACTCCCATCACATTATATCCTTCTAGTACTTTGCTAGAGCCATAATATGTAAGTGCAACTAAACTAGCATTATCATCTAACATTTCCAATTCTTTAGCAATTCTTGCTGCTAACACAAATGAATAACTACTAACATCAATTGCGTGCCCATATCCTGCTTTGCTTGTTTCTATAAAATCATTATGTAAATCTTCTGTAAAAGCATTTGCTATACAATGTACAATACCATCAATTTTTCCATTTTCTTCCTTTATTTTTGTAAATGTTTCTTTAACAAGCTCATCAACAGACGCATCTTTTAATACATACGCTTTGCTTCCATTAAAATCAGATATAAGTTCTTCTATTTTATTTTTGTTATCAACATTTGTGTATGTAAAAATAAGTTCTGCTCCATTTTCATAAGCTGATTTTGCTATTCCATAAGCTATGCTCCATTTATTTCTTATTCCCATTATTAATATTTTCTTTTTTTCAAGTATCATTATTTTCATCCTTTCCATTTGTTCTTTTGGGACCGGTTCTTTTACGAACATGTCCTTAAAAGAACCGGTCCCAAAAGAACATTAAAACTTTTTATATTCTCCCATATTTCTAAATTTCCTATACCTATTCTCAACTATATCGTCTTTAGACAATTTTTTTAATTCATCTACTGTTTCTACAATTTCATTCTTCAAATTTTGTATTAAAATATCAAAATTATCTTCAGGCTCATCTATAATTTTATCAATAACCTTCAAATCATACAAGTCTTTAGCTGTAAGTTTCATTTTTTCTGCTGCCTCTTCTGCTTTTGAGGCATCTTTCCACAAAATACTTGCATATCCTTCTGGTGATAAAATTGAATAAATTGCATTTTCTAACATAAATACCTTATTTGCAACTCCAATTGCTAAGGCTCCTCCACTAGAACCTTCACCAATAACAATTGAAATAATCGGAACCTTTAGACCTGCCATTTTCAACATAGAACTTGCAATAGCCTCTCCTTGGCCTCTTTCCTCTGCCCCAATTCCTGGATATGCTCCTTTTGTATCAATAAAAGTTATAACAGGTCTATTAAATTTCTCAGCTTGCTCCATAAATCTTATTGCTTTTCTATAACTTTCTGGATTTGGCATTCCAAAATTTCTTTCTATATTTTCCTTTGTATTCCTACCTTTTTGCTCTGCAATTACTGTATAATTTTGTGTTCCAATTTTGGCTAATCCACATACCATTGCTTTATCATCTCTGTAATTTCTATCTCCGTGCAATTCTATAAATTCATCAAATATTTTTTCTATATAATATAGTGATGTTTTTCTATTACTTGCTCTTGCTATTTGTACTTTTTGCCATGCTGTTTGCATTTTTTTCAACTCCTTTTTTTGTATTGGGGACGGTTCTTTTCGCGAAAAGAACCGTCCCCAATGGAAAATTTTTCTGAAAAGGAACCGTCCCCAATCAGAAAAATCACCCATTCAACTCTATCAATTTTCCTAAAACGTGTTTCAAATCTTTTCTCTCTACAATCTTATCAATAAAACCATGTTCCAGCAAAAATTCTGCTGTTTGAAATCCATCTGGCAAACTTTCTCCAATAGTTTGCTCTATAACTCTTTGTCCTGCAAATCCTATCATTGCACCAGGTTCGCTTAAAACAATATCTGCTATACTTGCAAATGATGCCGTAACTCCTCCATAGGTTGGGTCTGTTAAAACAGAAATATAAAGTCCACCAGCTTCATTTAATTTTGATATCGCAGATGTCGTCTTTGCCATTTGCATAAGTGACATTATACCTTCTTGCATCCTCGCTCCGCCAGATACTGTAAATATTATAATTGGATATTTTAATTCAATAGCTTTCTCAATTGCATAAGTTATCTTTTCACCAACAACAGTTCCCATACTTCCCATAAGGAATCCACTGTCCATTATACATATAACAACATCTTTTCCTTCAATTTTTCCGAGTTCCACAGCTTACTGCTTCTTCTAGGTCTGTTTTTTGCCTTAATCTTTCTAATTTTGATGGATAATCTTCTAATCCCAATGGATTTACATTATCTATATTTAGATCAAATCTTTTATATGTACCTTCATCTATTATATTTTCTAATCTCCTATTTATATGCATTCTAAAATATGCACCACATATTGGACATATATTTAGATTGTTTCTTACATCTTCCTTATATAAAATTTCTTTGCATTTGGTACATTTTACCCATTTTCCTACTTGAATATCTACTCTATTTACATTTTTCTTTGCTGTAGGTTCTCTTTTTTTGATTTTATCAACTAGCATCTTTTCTCCTTTCTGTGATATGGGACCATTGGGGTCGGTTCTTTTTGGTCCCCTTTTTGTCAAAATTTGGGCACAAAAAGAACCGGTCCCAATGTGCCAAAATGAATTTATTTCAAAATTTCTTTTTCAATAAATGAAGTATCATATTTTCCTCTAAGGAAATTAGAATTTCTAATAATAGTAAATAAAAAATCAATATTAGTATCTACTCCCTCAATTACTGTTTCCTCTAACGCTCTTTTCATTTTACTTATTGCTTCATTTCTAGTTTTACCGTGAGCAATTATTTTAGCAATCATAGAGTCATAGTTTGGCGGGATTGTATATCCTTCATATACAAATGTATCAACTCTAATTCCATTTCCACCTGGCAATATTAATCCTGTAATTTTTCCTGGGCTAGGTCTGAAATTTTTTGATGGATTTTCCGCATTTATTCTGCACTCTATTACGTGTCCTCGAAATTCTACGTCTTTTTGCTTAATTTTAAGTTTCTCACCTGCTGAAATTCTAATTTGCTCTTTTACTATATCAATTCCTGTTCTCTCCTCTGTAATTCCGTGTTCTACCTGAATTCTAGTATTCATTTCCATAAAATAGAAATTTTTGTTTTTATCAACTAAAAATTCAATAGTACCACAACTTGTATAACCAACTTTTTTTGCTGCCTTTATAGCTGCATCTCCCATTTTTTCTCTTAATTTATCATCAATTACAGTAGGACCGAGTTTCCTCAATTACCTTTTGATTTCTTCTTTGAACAGTACAATCCCTTTCACCTAGGTGGATTACATTTCCGTGTTCATCTGCTAAAATTTGAATTTCAATATGTCTTGGATTTTGAATAAATTTTTCCATATAAATTTCATCGTCCTTGAAAGAAATCATTGCCTCTTGTTTTACAATATTGTAACTATTTTCCAATTCACTCTCTTCATTTACAACACGTATTCCTTTTCCTCCGCCACCTGCAGCGGCTTTAAGCATTATAGGATAGCCTATTTCTTTTGCTGTTTTTTTCGCATCATTTATACTTTTGATGCTTCCTTTTGAGCCTGGAACCACAGGTACTCCTGCCTTTTCCATCAATTCTTTTGCATTCGATTTGTTTCCCATAAGCTTTATAATTTCAAATGAAGGTCCTATAAATTTGATGTTTGATTCCTCACATATTTTTGCAAACTGACTATTCTCAGAAAGAAATCCAAAACCTGGGTGTATGCTATCTGCTCCTGTTATATATGCGGCTTCTATTATATTTTTATAATTTAAGTAGCTTTTATTAGAGTTTGCTGGACCTATACATATCGCTTCATCTGCTAATCGTGTATGAAGGCTATCTTTATCAGCTTCTGAGTAAACTGCTACTGTTTTTATATTCATTTCTTTACATGCTCTTATTATTCTTACAGCTATTTCGCCTCTATTGGCTATTAATATTTTGTTCATATTTGGTACTATTCCTTTCTTTACAATATATTGTTTTTTATATCTATTTTTGTAAAGTTTTACATCTTCTCTAAAATGTGGTATAATGATTTTATCAACTTAAAGGAGGTAACATTATGTTAGAAATTGTAAACACTTTTAAAATTGCAACTGAAGAAGAAAAGGAAAACTTTAAAAATCGGGCTTCCGATGCTTTAAAAGTTGCAGACACTCCGAATGCTTTTCTCGGATGGCTTTGCCTTACTCTGAAAATGGAAAAATTTTCAGATATGGATGCAGCAGAAATATGTGTCTCTATGGGACCTGAATTTTTCGAGTTTTTTTCATCTTATTACAGTTTGAAAAATGAACAAGATAACTCCCCAAAGACAGTATAAAAACAATTTCTACCACTCAAGCGTATTTTAAACTTGAGTGGTCTTTTTTATACAACCGCAAATGTAAGTTCTCCTCTAGCTACAATCTTTTCTCCACAAGTAGCAACCGCTTCTCCGATGCCTATTGGACCTTTTCTTTTAATAATTTTAACTTCCAATTTCAATTTATCTCCTGGTACAACTTGTTTTTTAAATTTCATTTTATCAATTCCACCAAACAAAGCATTTCTTCCTTTATTTTCTTCTAAACTTAAAATAGCAACTGCTCCTGTTTGAGCTAAACTTTCAACAATTAAAACCCCAGGCATTATTGGATTTCCCGGAAAATGTCCCTTAAAGTACCACTCATTTTCATTTACATATTTATAAGCTACACAACTTTCTCCCGGTACAAAACTTTCCACTTCGTCTACCATTAAAAATGGTTCCCTTTGTGGGATTATATTTTTTATTTCTTCTTTATTTAACATTCTTTTCTCCTTTCATTTTTCTGATTTGGGACGGTTCTTTTTCCGAAAAGGAACCGTCCCAAATCAGAAATCACGAAATCCTAAACAACGGTTTTCCATACTCAACACATTCTGCATCTTTAACTAAAATTTCTTCTATAATACCATCATATTCTGATTCAATTTCATTCATCAATTTCATTGCTTCTATTATACAAAGTACGTCCCCTTTTTTTACATTTTGACCTACTTTAACATAAGGCTCCGCATTTGGCGATGGCTTTAAGTAAAATGTCCCTACCATTGGTGATGTCATAATTTTTCCTTTTTTAGATTTGTTCTCATCTATTATTTCTTTTGTCTGTACATAATCTTTTCCATCATCTAATGTTCTTTGGCTATTTGGCATTTCTATATTTTCTACAATTTTTACTTTTTCCTCATTTTTACTCATATCAATTTTAGTACCGTCTGGAAAATCTAATTTAAGATTATTTAATTTTGAATTACCAAAATCATTTATTAATTCTATTATTTTCTCGTATTCCATAAAATTTGCTCCTTATTTCACATATTTTCTTAAAATTACACTTGCATTATGTCCACCAAAGCCAAGTGAATTTGACATTACAATATTTAGGTCTGCTTTTCTAAGTTCATTTGGTACAATATCTAAATCACATTCTTCGTCTTTAACTTGATAATTTATAGTTGGTGGAACTATTCCAAAATTGATGGCTTGAGTACACACAATAGCTTCCACGCCTCCTGCTGCACCAAGCAAATGTCCCATATTGGATTTTGTTGAGCTTACCATAACTTTTTTGCTTGCCTCTTCTCCTAAAGATGTTTTTATTGCCATTGTTTCTAAACTGTCATTTAGATGTGTTGATGTTCCATGAGCATTTATGTAATCTATTTCTTCTGGTTTTATTTTTGCATCTTCTATTGCTCTTTTCATCGCTCTTGCTCCACCTTCTCCATTTGGTGCAGGTGATGTTATGTGATATGCGTCTGATGTTGCACCATATCCAATTACCTCGGCATATATTTTTGCTCCTCTTTTTACAGCGTGCTCTAATTCTTCTAATACAAGAACTCCAGCTCCTTCGCCCATAACAAATCCGCTTCTTTCTTTATCGAATGGAATGCTTGCTCTATTTGGGTCTGTGGCAAAAGATAAAGCTTTCATATTTTCAAATCCAGCAATTCCTATTTCACAAATTGAACTTTCAGTTCCTCCAGCTAAAATCACATCTTCAGCTCCATATTTTATGGTCCTATATGCCTCTCCAATTGCGTGAGTTGATGAACTACAAGCTGAAACTGTTGATATTGATTCTCCTTTTAAGCCTAATTCTATTGCAACATTTCCTGCTGGCATATTACAAATTGACATTGGTATAAACATTGGTGATATTCTGCTATGGCCTTTTGTAACAAATGCTTCACATTGATTTTGAATAGTTTTTAGCCCTCCAATTCCAGAGCCTACAAATACTCCAATTCTGTCAAAATCTGTATTTTCCTTAGTAATTTGACTGTCTTTAAATGCTTCCTTTGCTGCTATTATTGCATACTGAGAGCATTTGTCTAATCTTTTTGCTTGTTTGGCATCAAAATAATCAAGAGGATTATAATTCTTTAGTTCTGCTGCAAGTGATGTTTTGTATCCATCTGCATTAAAACTTTTTATTTTATCAATTCCACATTTTTTTTGTAGAATTCCTTCCCATAATTCTTTTGTATTGTTTCCTATTGGTGTTATTGCACCTATTCCTGTAATTACAACTCTTTTTTCCATTGGATTTTTCCTTTCTTTATTATAAATTTCTCTTTTATTCTTCAAATTCTTTATATCTATTGTATTTTTTGCGTTTTTGTGATATTATATTTACATAATATAAATACACAGGAGGTATTTTTTTATGAGTGAGTGGAACGAAAAAATTTTTTTCGACAAAGCTTGTGCACTACGGAATGAACTGTCAAACTCAGATTCTGAGTTAAAAGATATTGAACTTAAGGTTCTTTCACAAATTGTAGAACAAGTCTTTTTCGAAGGTGGCACTTTACCAACTTCTTTTACCCTTACTCCATATCCACGTCGTTCTCATTCTGAATTTTTTGAGTCTGTGGATATAATTTTCTCTAATCTTGGGTTCAAATACACTAGATCTAGGCAATTTATTGCCACACATACAACACAAAATGATTACTTTTACACCAATAGTAATTATGTGCCCAAAAAGAGAAAAAAATAATCCTAAAGCCAGCACAATATTTTACAAGTGCTGGCTTTTAGCTTTACATAAGCATTCCACCATCAACTTGAATAACCTGACCTGTAATATAAGAGCTCTCCTCAGATACCAAAAACTTAACCGCATTTGCAACATCATCAGCAGTTCCCATTCTTTTTAAAGGAATATTTTTACTAATTTCTTCTTTGATATCATCTTTTAAAACATCTGTCATATTAGTTTCAATAAATCCAGGAGCTACTGCATTTACCCTAATATTTCTAGACGCTACTTCCTTTGCTAAACTCTTAGTAAAACCAATAATTCCTGCTTTTGATGCAGAATAATTAGTTTGACCACTATTTCCTGAAATTCCAACAACAGAAGAAATATTTACAATATTACCGCTTCTTGCTTTCATCATATAACTAATTACATTTTTTGTAACATTAAATGTTCCAACTAAATTTGTATCTATAACTTGTTTAAAATCCTCTTGTTTCATTCTCATAAGTAACATATCTTTTGTAATACCTGCATTATTTACAAGCACATCAATAGAGCCTAATTTTTCAATTGTTTCTTTTACAAATCTTTCAGTATCCTCAAAAATTGAAACATCACCTTGAACAAGCTCACATTTAACATTGTTTTGTTCAATTTCTTTTTTTAGTTCATTTAACTCTTCATTTTCTTTTCTATAATTAATTGCAATATCATAACCTTCCTTGCTTAATTTTATTGCAATAGCTTTTCCTATTCCTCTTGTCGCTCCTGTTATTAGTGCAACTGACATAATTCATTCCTCCTTTTTTCCTGAAAGGACCGTTTCTTTTTCCAACGGGACTGTTTCCTTTCGCGAAAAAATTACATTCTTTTTACAAATCCACTTAAAGTCTTTCCTGGTCCAACCTCAATAAATTCTTCTACACCCATATCTTTCATTGTTTTCAAACATTTAGAAAATCTAACTGGGCTAATAATATGTTTGGCTAAAATATCTTTCACATCATCATTATTCTTATAAACTTCACCATCAATATTTTTAACAACTTTGCTTTCAAATTTATGTATCTCAAATTTATCCAATTCTTGTCTTAAAGCTTCAGAGCTCTTTTTTAGCTTTTCAGTATGAAATGGACCTGATGTCTTTAAAACTCTTACTCGTTTTATTCCTGCTTCTTTAGCTAATTCCTGTAACTTATTTATTCCATCTTCATCACCAGTTACAACAACTTGACCAGGGCAATTATAATTTACTGGTACCGCAAATCCATCACTTACTTTCTGACATAAACTTTCAACATCCTCATCCTTAGCCCCAAGAATTGCTGCCATTTGCCAGTTTCCTTTTGGTGCTAAATCTTGCATAAACTCTCCTCTTTTTTGAACAATTTTTACTCCACCCTCAAAAGAAAGTGCTTTACTATATATCAAAGCTGTGTATTCACCCAAACTTAAACCTGCTGATACCTCGGCTTTTATCCCTTGTTTTTTCAATACTTCAAGCTCTGCTAAACTATTTGTAAGAATAGCAAGTTGAGTATATTTAGTCTGATTTAATAATTCCTCAGGTCCCTCAAAAGATATTTTTGCTATATCAATTCCAGTTATTTCTTTTACTCTATCATATATTTTCCTAGCATCTTCATCATTTTCATATAATTCTTTTCCCATTCCAACAAATTGTGAACCTTGACCTGGAAATAAAAATCCTATTTTCATTTAAAATCCTCCTTTTTGTATTGGGGACGGTTCTTTTTCGGAAAAGGAACCGTCCCCAATCAGAAATGTCCCAAAAAGAACCGGTCCCAATTGGACATTTACCAATCCGAAAAAATTCCGAAATCACTTTTCTATTTTCAACCTCAAACCCAAATTCACGCCTAACTGAAGTTGCAATTTCTTTAATCTCATCAGCAAACTTGGTTTGATTAGTATTAATTCCTATCCCAATAACAAGGCACCTAACCATTCCGTCTTGCACCTTAGTTTCAGTAAGTATTCCACCTAGTTTTTTTCCGTTACAATAAATATCGTTAGGGAACTTGATATCTAAACTAATACCATACAGTTTGTAAAAAATTTCCACAATATTTTCGGCAATCTTAATCGTTAGGCCCTCTAAACTACTTATATTAAGCTTAGATTTACTTAAATCAAAATAAACCGAAAAAGCAATATTGTTTTCCTCATCTGTATGCCAAGTTCTTCCGTGGGTTCCTATTCCTGATGTTTGAATATCTGCTATAACTATGGTTTTATTTTCTATTGTGCCATTTTTCACTCTTCTCCATATTTCTTTTTGAGTTGAATCTATCGTTTTATAGTGTATTACCTTAAAATCATCTTGCCTCAAATCTTTTGATTCAATCTTAGTTTCTTCCATTTTCTCTTTCTTCCTCTAAAATCTTTTCCAAATTCTGCTGTCTTTTTAATTTATTTGTCGTTGTTTTTATAAGGGGTTCCTTAGTTAAAGAAAATCCTCTTATTGCCTTATATTTCGGCATTAAACTGTTTATCTCTCTTATTTTATTTGCTATCTCTCTGTGAATTTCTTCCTTACTTTGAACTTTATATGCATTTTTAACAATTTCCTCGTCATACACTATTTTCGCATATATTTTGATGTTTTCCTTATCACTTGATAGCTGTTTTCCATATATAAAAGATTCCTCTACACCCTCAATTTTGTTTATAAGATTTTCCATCTCTTCTGGATAAATATTTTTACCATTTTTTAAAACAATTACATTTTTCTTTCTTCCACAAATAAAAATATATCCCTCTTCATCAATTCTTGCCAAATCCCCTGTATAAAACCATCCATCTACAATTGCTTTTTTTGTTGCTTCCTCATTTTGGTAATATCCAATCATTATATTAGGTCCTTTTACGATCAGCTCTCCAATTCCTTCTTTATTGCAATCTACAACCTTTGCCTCAACAGATGGTACTGTTTTTCCAATTGAACCAACTTTGTGATATTTATTAGTTCCTATTCCTATAACAGGTGACGTTTCTGTTAGTCCATACCCTTGAACCAAATTTAATCCTAGATTTCTATATTTTTCTTCTATCTCTTTGTCCAAACTTGCTGCTCCACTAATTAAAAGTTTTATATTTCCACCTAACATATCGTGTATATCTTTAAATACTTTTTTCTTTTCTTCCATTGATGAATTTTTGTATTTTTCCTCATTTTCAAGTATTTCTTCCAAATTATTACTTCCAGCGATTTCTCTTCTAATGATTTTAAAAATTCGTTCATAAATTGCTGGAACAGATGCCATTACACTAACTTTGTATTCTTTCAAGTTATCTACAATATACCTTATTCCATCACAAAATACAGTTTCTGCACCTACATATAATGAAAACAAAAATCCAACTGTGCACTCAAAAACGTGATGAAGAGGTAAAAATGATAAAAAAACATCACTCGAATTTATATCTAAACTTGATGCAATATCCATTAAATTTGATACCAAATTCTTATGTGATAGTGCAACAATTTTCGAATCTGATGTAGTCCCAGATGTAAATAACATTATTGACATTTTTTCATTATCAATTGTAGCATCTATAAAGCTTTTATTTCCATTTTCTACCAGATTTTTACCTTCACTAATTAATTCATTTTGTGAATATATCCCCTCAGTATGATGTTTTAAATCCATTGATATTAATGTTTTTAATTTTCCTATTCCTCTACCTACTATTGTTTTTAAAATATCTGTATATTTCTCTGAATAGAAAATCGCTTCAACACCTGAACGTTCTATTACTTTTTCAAGCTCATTTTGTGGCAAAGATTTATCTAATGGTACAACTATTCCTGTTCCACATACTATAGATAAATATGCTATTTCCCATTCATATCTATTTTCTCCAATTACCGCTATTCTTTTATTTTTTAATCCTAAATCTATTAGTCTTGTTCCCAAATAATTTATCATTTGTCTTACATCTTTATGTGTATA
>USOM01000006.1 GCA_900556345.1 uncultured Clostridium sp.
ATACTTATTTAGCTTAGTGGTACATTCATCTCGCTTTGCTTTATATTCCTTTATTAAGTTTTCATCTATGCAATTCTTAGCTTATTTCTGTATTTTTGTCTTAAATTAGTAACATTTTCAATATCTTTTTCAGTTTGTGAAATATAAAATACAAAAAGTACATCAATTCCACTCATTTTACTAATATCTTTTAAATTTCTTTTATATTTATAACCTTTATATTTTGTATAATCCTTTTTTGGTTTTATCAATTTATAATATTCATCTTGCACATAACATGGATTTTGAAAAACTCTTTCTGCAATATTTTTCGGCAAAATATTACCATTTCTTCATAAGCTGTTTTTGCTTTACAGTTTATTCCTGTTACATACATAGTCTTTTCATTTTTATAAATAGTTTTCTCATCATTTTCTGCATATCTCAAGACTTGTTTTAAGTCTGAAAATGTTGTCTTTTCTTGATTTTTTGCATAGCTTATTACTCGAGATATACTATCTTTAATTGCCCATATTTTTGTTGTTGCCATCGACATCATCTCCGTTTTTATAATTATAAATACCTAGAAAATCACTTTGCATTTTTGTTATTTTCTCTTTTATTTCTTCATTCATTACAACATTACCTCCTTCTTTTAATGAATATAGAAAGACACTATAAATGATTGTCTTATGGCTTTAGCCATTAGAAATCATTATATGCGTAACGCAAAAAAGTGCCACATAGCATATTGTTTTAGCTATTGACACTTTAAAGTTTTTATTTATTGTTTTAACTATCTCTATTTTTTCTTTTAAACATAATTAATAAATCAATATAGTACAATTTTTTTAAAACTCTAAAATATCAATGTTTTGACTTGCTATGTTATGTATTCATTAAATTTTGATAGTTGATATTTATTTTCCAAACTATCTATGTAAAAGTAATCTTGCTCATTAAAGAATAAGTACAGCTTATCTTTAATAATTACTCTGTGTGGCTCTACATACGCTAAATTAGTATGTTCCACAATTCTTAAGGTACCATTGATAATTTCTGGTTTAACCTTTTTCATTTTGCAAGTCCATTCAATTTTAGAGAGTAATTCTTTACTCATATTGATTTCTTTTTTAATTATATGTAACATAATACCACCAAAACCTCCTTCTTTCAATACTTTTGGTCAATCGAGTAGAGTAGAAATTTCCATTGTTTCCAAATAATTGCCCTAATTCTTGCACGTAAGTGTTCATCTGTCTCTTTGAGTATTGACTTTTAGTTTTAACTTATTTTCAATATATTTAGTTATTGATGCCATTAATCTATTTGCTGCCTTTTCACTTTTAACTAATATTATTGTATCGTCTGCATATCTTGTGAAACATAATTTTCTTGCTTCTAATTCTTTGTTGAGTAAATTTAGCATTATGTTTGATAATAATGGCGATAATGGTCCTCCTTGTGGTGTTCCTATTGTTGTTTCTTCATAGTTACCTTTTATCATTACTCCTGCTTTAAGAAACTTATTGACTAATGAAACCACATTGCCGTCTTTTACTACATCACTTACAAGTCTTAATAATCTGTCGCGTGGCACATTATCAAAGAATTTTTCTAGGTCGATGTCTACTATCCATTCATATCCGTCATTCATATATTCTAGTGCTTTAATTATAGCTTGCTGACAACTTCTTTTTGGTCTAAATCCATAACTGGCTTTGGTATTTCTACTCTACGCACTGGTTGTGGTTGATATTTACGATTATATAATTGCCATACAATGGTAGCTTTATTTTGTCTTATGTATTCTGCTGTTTCCTCAATTGATAAATCATCAATTCCACTTGCTCCTTTATTTGCTTTAACATTTTTAAAGGCTTCATTTAAATTGTTTCGGTCAAGTATTTTCGTAATAATATCTTCTTTCATAGCTTGTCTACTTCCTTTCTTTTCGTTATCTTGCAATATCATCTTTTGGATTACCCATTTAAGATACGCTTAAACCTCTCATCTTTATTTATTCTGATTAATTGCAAGAGATTTCAAGACTTCCATAGTCTTATAATTTGTTCAGTCCTTCGGAATAAAATTCCTATTATGACCTCTGCTGACTTCCTATAATTCGTTGTTACTACTTATTCGTTTATAGGACCTCACAGGATAAGTCATAACTCTTTCCTCGCTTACTCTCTTGATTTACCCATTAGATTTACGTTTGTCTTTTGGACTTTGTTGTGTTTTGGCAACTTATCCGTCTAATAAGCCTTAATATCAAGTTCTTGTTCATAGAGCCACGATTTCGCTATTGCTTCTTTTCACATTCCATTACTGGTTTATGCTTTGCAAGTTGCTATCGAGTTCGCAACAAATACGCCTCTTGGGACTTTCACCCTAGATTTATGACATGCCCGTCATACAAAATAGAGGTACGCTTTCAAGTACCCCTATTTATATTATATATGGTGCGTTAGCGGAGAACGTATTCGAAAAACGCCTCACACAAAAGTACCTTATTATCCGTTTCAAAATCAATTATAGCAATAGTTTCAAAGATATTCTTTTTCACTAATTTCTTGTTTCTAGTTTATAACACTATAATAAACTTGTACTATATCTTCCTGTTCTCTTACTATTTTTTCAAGTTTTAATTTATTTTCAAAATAATTACCTTTAAACAGTGGTATTCCTTTATTTAATACAAATGGATTATAATTTAAAATAATGTTATCTACTATTAAATTTTTAAATAAAAACTTTAAATTTAGCATATTTTTCGCACAAACTTAAAGTACTTGAATTAACTATTTGATTTTTTGGAATTAAATACATTTCTCTAATTTCTGTTAATATAAAAATTAACTCTACACCTGTCTCAATTACAGTCTTATACGTTTTTCCTTTTGTTCCTCCACAGCTTTTTAATGCAACTTGATAATTCCCACCTTTTCCTATACAGCCTGTTGCTTTTACTTGTACTCTTTGTAAAATTCCATTTTTCTCAACAATTAAATCATAATCTTGAGTATCGTTTAATGGAATCGACACTGTATAACCCTTTGTGGAAAAATACGCTATTGCCATACCTAATCCACAATTTCCTTTTTGTTTATTTGTATTAAAATACATTTATAATCACCTCAAAAAAATAGAGATACTCTTTTAAGTACCCCTATTTATATTATATATGGTGGGCAGAGATGGATTCGAACCATCGTACGCTCTCGCGGCCAGATTTCTTACTACTATAGTTTTCACTACCATTTTAAATGTTTGTAGTCTGGACTTTCTCTTTATCTTTTTCAAGATACCAGGTATAAAGTCTCTACACTCGGAAATTTCTTTCCTAGCTCGGGATTATCATCAGCTTAACCTGTTAAGACTTCCCCGAATTAGCCTAGTTATCATCATATAATCACTTATATGAGCTGCAAATTTAGGTGTTCGTTACCAAAGACCACAGTCTGGTGCCATTAACCACTCGACCACCTGCCCAAATATGCTTTCCTCAAGCACGTTTCCTATTATAAATGTTATCGCAAAATTTGTCAATACTTTTTTCATTTTTTCTTTAAAAATTTTTTCACCCAAGAAACTTTCTTATCAGCCTCATTTTCATTAACAAAAAATGCCCCAAAAAGAACCGGTCCCAATGGGACATTTTTCGCAAAAAGAACCGTCCCCAATCAGAAAAGAACTGTTCCTATTCAGAAAAAATCACAACTGACTTGCTCCTATAATACCTGCATCATTACCAAACTCTGCAACCCTAAGTACAATATCATCTCTTTTATTAAACAACAAATTAGAATTAAGTAATCTCCCCTTTAATTTATCCAAAAGCATATAATCATACCTTGCAAAACCTCCGCCAATAACAATACAGTCAGGCTCAAAGATGTTTATAAGGTTAGATATACCAATAGCTAAATCATTAATGTATTCATCTATAATATCTGATATTTTATCCATAGAAGAATCAATTATCTTTCTAAGCTCTGGGCCGGGGGATGTCGTGTGATAGATTTAGTCTATCAATTACTTTGTTCTTAAAAGCTAAAATTCCACCATAAGTTTCAAAACATCCTCTTTTACCACATCTGCATTGCAAGCCATCTGATTTTATTATTACATGTCCTATCTCATAGCCTTCTGTACAATCACTTTTCATTAGTGTTCCGTGATATATAAAAGCTCCACCTATTCCTGTTCCTAATGTTAAGAATATTATGTTATTATATTGTTTTATGTTTCCGTATTTATATTCTGCAAGAGCTGCACATTTGGCATCATTTTTTATATGTACAGATAAACCTGTTTTTGTTTCTAGTTCTGTTTTTATATCATAATTTTCAACTCCTAAATTAACAGACCTTAAAATAACTCCATTTGATATTGCTCCTGCCATTCCTAATCCAAATTCTAGCAGGTCATATTTTTGCTTTAATTCCCTTAGTGTGTCTACAATATATCTTATTGCAACAGGTAAAACATTTTCTTTTTCCTTTACTGTATAATCTTTTTCAAATTGTTCTAATATTTTTCCCTCGTTATTTACAACTCCTATTGCTACGTGGCTTCCACCTAAATCTATTCCTACATTTATATTACTCATATTTATTTTCATTCCTTTCCCAAAGGACACAAACTAGAATGAATAAATTTCCAGTTTTTGGATATTATTCAAACGTTCCCTCAAATAGACAAAATACACAAAAAGGAAAAGGTGCTTTTACACCAATTCCTCCTTTGTGTGTTAAAATTCAATTTTTTTATAAGTACGCATCGAACAAGAAATTTCCCATATAAACTTGAATCATTGGTACAACTACAACTACTACGAAGAAAATTAAAACTACACCAACTATAGAATACATAACCTGTGGTAAAGTTTTCATAATAGCTTCCATTGTATTGTCAATATCAATTTCCATATATTCCACCAATTTTTCCATCATCTCAGAAAGATCTGTTTGCATACCTATTTTAAGCATCTCTGTAATCATTGATGATGCTAATCCTGATCTCTCGAATGGTTCTATCCAAGATTGACCAATTAAGATATTTTTTAGTGCATTTTCTACTATTGATAGCATTACATAGTTACTAACAACGTTTTTACTAACATCTAAGGCTTCTTGTATTCTCATTCCATTTTTTAAGTTCAAAAGCATTGCCTTCATAAGTCTTGAAAAATCAAGAGAGAATATCAATTTACCAAATATAGGCATTGTATATTTAAAATAGTGATACCTATACTTTCCTTTAGGTGTTTGTATATAAAGAATTATTCCTGCTACTATTCCTACAATTATCATAGTCGGTATTGGCCAATATTTCAGCATTGCATTTACAACTCCTTGGAACCATATTGTTATTCCTGGTAGTTTAGCCGATGTTCCAACTTCCTCAAATACTTTATCAACTTGTGGTAATGCATATAAGGTTCCAACAAATAGCATTACTATTAATAAAGCAAATTGTGCAATATTTGGAATAAGTATTCCTTTTAATTTTTTTGTTATTTTAGCAGAACTATCTAGGTATTCAATTGCTTGTAATAATGCATTTTCAAGCGACCCCGAAAGCTCTCCAACTCTTATCATATTTATGTATATATATGGAAATATATTTGAATAATATTCCATTGTTTTGTACATATAATCTCCGGCTTCTACACCAGCTAGAATATCTTCTAGTATTTCTACAAGGGTTAGATTTTCTGTACTGTCTATTATTGTAGTTAGTGCGTGAACATTATTAAAGTTTGCTTTTTTTAGTAGATAGAAGTTTTGTGTAAATATTGATATATCTCTTTCTGTTACTTTATCTTCAGTTCCTAAGTATTTATTTATTTTGTCTTTTACAGAAAGTTTTCTTCTATTATCATTTAAAATAACGGTAGTATTAACATTTTCCAATACGTCTTGTATGTCTGAAATATTTCTTTTCTTTTTTTTCAAGACTTTGGTTCTTTTTGCATTTCTTTGTTGTATAGAAATTGGATGTAATCCATTTTCTTTTAGTTTATTTACTAATGTTAGTCTGTTTCCTTCTTCAACCTTATTTGAAACAATTCTTCCATCATCAGTTAAAGCTCTATAGTAAAATGTTGCCATTAATTCAGTTTATGTTAGCATAAAAAACTAACATATCCTCCTTCCTTAGATATTTTTTAATATCTCATTCCATTCATAGAACCCATTCCTCCGCTGTCTTTTTTTATTTTTAATTGCATTATTGTTCTATTTAATATTTCAATATTTTTTTCTTCAATTTGTGCTTTTGCTTGGTCTAATGTTAATTTTCCATCTACAAAGCATTGTGCTAAAGAGTTTATTAAACCTATACTTCCTTTTTCAGATGCACTTTGTATTGCATCTTCTATTTCAGATACACTTATTTTTTCTTTTCTAATTATACCAGAAACTATATTATCTACAACCATTACTTCTGGAATTAATACTAATTTTCCATCTGTTCCTGGTAATAGTCTTTGTGATACAACTAGTTTTAATATTGATGATAACATATATTTTATTTGTGCTTGGTCTCTAACTTCATAGAAGTTTATCATTCTGTCTATTGTTTCGGCACAAGATTTTGTGTGCAAGGTTCCTATAACTAAGTGACCAGATTCTGCCATTTCTATTCCTGCTTCCATAGTTACTTTATCTCTAATCTCCCCTATTACAAGGATGTCGCAGTCCTCTCTTAAAGAGTTTTTTACACCTTCGTGGAAGCTTAAGGTATCTCTTCCAAGTCCAACTTCTTTTTGAACTATTAATGATTTTTTAGAATGATGTTTATATTCTACTGGGTTTTCTAGTGTTAATATTTTTCTATTTTGATTTTCGTTTATATCATTTATTAAAGCATTTAAGGTTGTTGTTTTACCAGAGTTTGTTTTACCAGTAACTAGGATTAAGCCTTGTGGTTGATATGTCATCCTCCTAACTATATCTGGAACTCCAAGTGATTCATAAGTTGGAAGTGTATTTTTTATAATTCTAAGTGTTGCAATTGGAATACCATCTGTTGAAGAAATATTTACCCTGAAACGTAAATCCGCATATTCTAAAAGTGTATCTAGTTTTCTAGTTTCTTGGAAAACTTTATCTGCTTCTATATTTCCCTTTACTAAAAAGTCATATATTGTATTCATATCTTCTTCTGTTAATACATCTGCATTTTCAGATGGAATTAATTTTCTTGCAATTCTAAGCATTGGTTTGTTTTCAACTATAAAGTGTATATCTGATGCATCTTTTTTAATTGCCTCATCTAAAACTTTGCTAACATTAATCATTTGTTAACCCTCCTATAAACTGTTAAATATTATTAATTTTTTGTTTAGTTCTCCAAGGTTTGTCTCACCTTTTAAAACTTTGTTTATACCATCTACTATTAATGGTCTATAGCTTTTTTCCATAGCTTTTTTTCTTATTTCGATGCTTGATTTTCCCTCCATTATTAATTGTCTTATGTCATCATCTATATTTAATACTTCAAATATACCTATTCTATCATAGTAACCAGAATTATTACATTTATCACATCCGGACTGCATCATAAGTTTTTACACCATCTAGGTTAAAATTATAATCATATTTTTCGCCTATTTTTTGAATTACTTCTTTTTCATAATCTGTAAATTCTCTTTCTCGCTTGCAATGTGGACATATTTTTCTAAGTAGTCTTTGTGATATTGTTGTTCCAACTGTACTTGCTATATCATAATCTGAAAGTCCCATTTTTCTTAATCTTGTTACAACTTCTATTGCATCAATTGTGTGGATTGTAGATAAAACATAGTGTCCTGTTTGTCCTGCTTCTATTGCTATTTCTGCTGTTTCTTTATCTCTTATTTCTCCAACTAGAACTACATCTGGATCTTGTCTTAATATTGTTCTCAAGCTATCTGCAAATCTAGTATTTTTGTCTACTTCTATTTGGTTAAGACCAGGTATTCTTATTTCAACTGGGTCCTCTATTGTTGTTATGTTTATATCATCACTTTTTAGGTAATCTAATATACTGTAAAGTGTTGTTGTTTTACCTTCTCCAGTAGGTGCAGCCATTATTGTTACACTGTTTTTCTTATTTACTGCACGATTTAATTCTTTTTCACCATAAGGAAATCCAAGTTCAAATATATTTTTGATACTTTCTGTTTTCTTAAGCATTCTTAAAACAAATTTTTCACCATAGATATTTTTCTGTGATGATACACGGATATTGTAATCACTATATAATAAAATTCTACCATCTTGTGATTCTTGTTTTTCTTGATGCATATTTGATATAGCTTTTAATCTTCCTATTATTTGTGCTTGTTTTTCTTTTCCAATGTTGGCCATAACAAATAATTGTCCATCTATTCTAAAACGTATTCTTACAGCATCAATTTGAGGCTCAATATGAATGTCTGATGCTCTTTTTTCTATTGCAAGTTTTATTATATTATCTACTAAGTCTGTTACAGATTCTGTTTCCTCTAGGTTTTCCATTACAGTTGTTGAAACTTCCTCAAATCTTGTAAAATATTCATCTATATTAGTTTCAAAAGCCATATATGGTTCCATTACTAAACCTTTATTTAAAACTAACATTTTTACACTTTTTATATTATCTTGATTATTTGCAATATCAGCAAAAGCAATTTTTATTTTTCCAGATTCAATATCAAAAGGTATTGCTTTGTAGTTTTTCATCATATCTAAAGGTAAATATTCTGTAGGTTCAATTCTTATTTTTCCATCTGTTAAGTAAATTCCCTTAACACCTATTATATCTCCTATTTCTTCTGCAAGTTCATTTGGCTCTGCGGTCTTTAATATATATAAAATATCACCTAATCTTCTATTTGGATGCTCAGTTTGGTATTGAAGTGCTTTTTCTATTGCATCTCCATTAACAACACCTCTCCTTACTAATTCTATTCCTAATGGTTGTTTTCTTTTAATTTCCATAACAAATTATCCTTTCTTTTGTTTATTTTACATCTTGACATTTAGCACTGTAGAAAATTTTGAGTTACTTATATTAAAATTTATATCAAGTTTTTTGTCTGTATAATAAAATGCATCACTTGTTGAAACCGAAATATTTTCACATAAAATAAGCTTTTTTTCTTTTCCACTTTCTGTGTTTATAAAATATATATTTTGGTTTTGACGAATATATTGATGCTCTGTTCCATCACTAAATACAAAAACTATACAGTCTTTTCCTTCAAGACCTGATTTTACAAATGTTAAATTATCTGCATTTGCATCTTTTGTTATATATGATAGGAATTTTGAATATTGTTCATCAGCATTTTGTTTTATAGTTACTTCTGATAAGTTTTTATAAAAATACCCTGAAAAATTACTCATTAAAGCAATTACAATTACTAAACCTATTATATAAATAACCAAAGATGTTAATGTAACACCTCTATTTGATTTCAATTTCAAAGTTCCTTTCTTTTAAATATTTGCTTTTGCAATACTTATATCTATATCTTTTACACTATCTCCATAAGGATAAAATACTCTTACTTTTACTTGTTTTACATAGTCTTGCCTATCTATATCACTAGGATAATAATTTTTAATTCCAAGTTGAATTTGATAATGTTCTCCATTTTCCCCTATAGTTTTATAATATACATAGCTATATCCAGTTTCCTCTTTATCTGTATTTTTGTAGGTTGATGCCTCATATTTTTTCTTTATGTCTGTATTTAGCTTATTTCCAGATGCTGTAATATCACTATAAGCTTCAGATTTTACAATTTCTAGTACATTTGTTGCTATATTTACAGCTGTTGATTTTCTTTTTACATCTGCATTTATTTTCTGTATATTATAAACTATTCCGAATATTGTTGGTATAAATATTAATATTATTATCATTGATATCGAGATATCTATACCCGCAAATCCACTGTTTTTCTTGAAAAATTTTTTCATTATTACTCCTCTATCCGTGATATGTGAAATATAGGGTTCCTATATATATAATTACATTTGTTATACTAAATAAATATCCAAATTTATATATTTCTTCTGTTATGTCTTTTTGTTCTTTTCTGAATTTGTTTAAATTATTTTTCATTACATAAATTATTTTTGTTATTCCTATTGCTAAAAATGTTATTATTACTGAAAGTCCTGTTGTTATTATTCCTGTATTTATTACCATTATTACTATTAGCATTAGTATTTCTAATAAATAACTTGATTTTGCTTTTTGTATTTGTGTTTCACTATCTATAATTAATAATACTATCAATGTGACTAAATACATCACATATCTATATATACTAGTTTGACCCATTATGCATAGATATATTATGTAGCTACATGATACCATCAAACCATAGTATAATACTCCTCTTTCAATTTTTTTGTATTCTTTGTCTATTCCAGCAATTATAAATATTGAGACTAAATATAAGGCTATAAATGCAAATTTTGCAATTGATTGTAATTGTAAATTGTATGCATCTATTTTTAGACAATATGCAATTATTACAAATGATACTCCTGATAAAAATTCTAATATGAAGTATCTTGGTCTTATTTTTTGTTTACATTTTTTGCATTTTCCACCTAGTAATAAGTAGCTCCATACTGGTATTAACTCGAAAAATCCTAATTTGTGATTACAGTTAGGACAGAATGAGTGTGTTTTTATTATATCTATTTTTCTTGGTATTCTGTATACGGCTAGTGTGTAGAAACTGCCGAATAATGTTCCCATTATGAATATTATTATATATAAGAATGTGTTCATTTGTTTTTTTCCTTATTTTCCCTTTTTTTTTAATAAAAGCATATGCATATAGCATGCATATGCTTTTATTTATTTTTTTACTATTTACTATTCTGCAGTTGTAGTCCAAGCTCCTAAAACTCCACCATCTGTCCAAGAACATTCTGCTTTTACAGTATTGTCTTTTTTAGATGTAATTGTAATTTTAGCACTTGCAGCTGGAGCACCACTTGTTACAGTTGGAAGAGTTATTTCTACATTGTCATTTGCTTCTAGGTTAGATTCCATAGAAGATAAAGCTGATGATATATATGTATCAATATCTTCATCGTAACCAGTAAGACCTGTAGATGATGTTTCTCCATATTTAACAGCATTCCAGTTTGTTATGCATTCTGCAACTTTTAATGCTATTTGATCCTTAGCATCTGCTACTGAATTCTTTATAGATGCCTCTTGGCTTCTATTTAATATACCATTTTGTCCTGTTAACATAGCAATAGAAACTCCTGCTAAAATTAATAGAACTATAATAGTTACAACTAATGCGATAAGTGTTATACCTTTGTTATTTTTCATTAGTTTTCCCCCCTCTCTCTTTTGAATTATTTTTTTATTTGTTAATATATCAGCTGTTAAGCCAATATAATGTTAATATCTAATTAATTATTTTGTACCTTTACCATTGTAAATACTTGGCGCTGTACTTTCTGTTGATTGATTTGGATTTTTTTGTTCATTTTTTTGTGATGTTCCACTATTTTCAGCGTTTTCATTATTATCACCACTGTTATTGCTATCACTTCCACCATCTGTTGATACTGAACTTGATGCAGGTGCAAATGGATTTGACTTTCCTGGAACATAAGTATTTGTGCTTTGATATCCACTCAAATCGCTTGCTGTTACTTCATAAGTTAATATAACATTGTCTTGGTCGCTTTTTGTATCAATATTATCCTCAAGTAAATCCTGTACATCTTCTGAGGCCGTATATGTAACAACTTCAGGCACAGCTTTTCTATTTGGAATATATCTATACAATGCTATTGCTAAAACTAACATAGTTAATAAACATATAACTAACATTATAATTATTTCCTTTATGACTTTTGCCATTTAAGAGCCTCCTAATTTATATAATTTGTACTCGTACTTGATGTAGAAGTATTTGTTATTGTACTTGTTGCTCCACTATTTGTATTTGTTCCTGCGCTTGCTCCTGTGGTAGCAGTAGTATTACTTGCTGTTGCTGTCGAATTTGATGTTGTGTTTGAAGTAGTATTGGTTCCTGTTGTAGTTGACGTCGTATTTCCTTGTGCTGATGCTCCAGTAGTATCTGTTGTACTTCCAGATTGCGTTGTTCCTCCTTGATTACTACTTGTTGCTTGATCTATGCTTCCAACTTTTATTGGAACTTCTTTACAAGAAAATGTTGCTGTTAAAGTATCACCCGAACCATTCATCTTAAATTCGTCAATCTTAAATCCTAATTTTGAATCATTTTCTATATCATATATAAAATTTGTTATATTTACATAAGCTCCTGTAGTTGTGAAATTCAAGTTATATAAATTTGTACTTGTTCCACTAGCTACTAAGTCTATTTTTATAACAACTTTTTCATCTCTTGCGTAATTTCCAAGTTTTGTCCATAAGTAATCTATATCATAAGTTTCTAATTGTGATGCATAACTTGGACTTTGTGAATTTGATAATGCTGCTTGATTTTCATATTCAGTTTTGCTATCTTGTAAGGTATTTGCCGTTCTTTTTAAGTTTGATTCTGTATTTGCGTATGTAACACTAATTACATTTGATAAATCGGAAATTTTTTGTTCTATCTGCTCATTTTTTTCGCTAAGCCCTTTTATTCCCTTTATATTTACCTTGCTTATACCATTTACCATAAAGAACGCAGAACCAATTAATAATAAACAAACTAATATACTTATTAAAATTTTTCTCATGGTAATTCTCCTTCTATTGTAACTGTTACTACATCCCCACTTTTTTGGCTGCTAGAAGATACAGCATTATTTAGTATTCCTGAAACTTTTATTTTAGCTATAAAATATCCTAATTGGTCATAATCACTTGCTTGAGCAATTATTGATATTTTCTTTCCTGTTGTATTTTGTATTGATGTAAGTTGCACACCTTCTGGAATTGTATACATTATTTGGTTTAATAGATTAGGAATTGAGTTCTTCATTTCAGCAATATTACTTATTTTATCATTTATTGCTTTTAATTCTTCTGTTAAAGATGTATATTTTGTGTTTTTAGTATTCAAAGAATTTATGTCTGTATTTATTTTTCCTATCTGAGCATTTTCAGAAGAAATTAAACTTTCAACATCTTTTTGTTTCTTATCCATTTGTCCATATAATACTTTTGAAAAAGCCACAAATATTATATTTATTAGTATTATTGCAATTAAAACTCTAATTAGCATAACTTCAGTTTTGTCTAAACTTCCTGTCATTGACATATTTCCCAAAGAAATCTTAGGTAATTTTCCTGCTAATTTACTTGCTTTGCCTTTTCCTTTTCCTTCTTTAGCCGGCTTATCTTTTTTCTTTCCCATCGAAACATCTGCATTTAGTAGTTGTTTTACTTGTTCCATAAAGTTTGGCTTTCTAAAGTTTAAAGATTGCATACCTTCACCTAATGATTGCATTGCCAAAGAAATAGCACTATTTACTTCTATATAATCTTTTATATTAATTTGTGCAACATTAAGTTCAACTATACTTGGTTTTAATATTTTGCAATCAGCTGATGGTAAAAATTCTTGAAAATATAAATCCACATTATTTATAACTGATAATGTTCCTGTTAAATATACTGTAGAAATTTTTACAGGTGATTCATCAACAATTTTCTTTATCTTTTGGCTTATTTGATATAATGTTGGTATTATATCTTCCAAATGTGGTTGTTCTTTTGCATCATCTATTACATTTGCTGTATATATTGTTGTTCCTTTGCAAATTTCATAAGCTTTGCTCATAGAATTTTCTGTTCTGTTTATTTTTTCTAGAACTTCTTGACTTCCATGATCTATTGTTTCAACATTATATATTTGTCTATCGTAGATTGTAGTTATAGTTGTTTTTTCTTCCATATTAACAATTAAAACATTTTCTTTTTTCTCAAATCTTGTTATACTTGCAATTGCTGTTCCTATAGGTAATATTCCTGATAAATTATGTTTTTCTAAATATTGTTTTTGTTTATTTAACTCAATCTTATTTACTATAACTTGAATTGCTTTTATTCTTTCTTTATTTTGTACATTTGATACTAAAGCATATCTTGTTTCAAATGCTTTTTGGTTATACTTATTTTCATCACAAAATGTTTCAAATTCTGTTTCAACTGTCTTTTGT
>USOM01000007.1 GCA_900556345.1 uncultured Clostridium sp.
AAGAAGAACCAACAACAGGAAATATAATAATAAATGGAAAAGATACAACATTTTTAAAACCAAATAGAGTACCCTATTTAAGGAGAAGTATGGGAGTGGTTTTCCAAGACTTTAGACTATTACCAGATAAAACAGTATATGATAATGTTGCCTATGCTATGTATATAGTTCGTGCTACACAAAGACATATAAGGAGACAAGTACCTATGGTATTATCATTAGTAGGGTTAAGCCAAAAGGCTAAAATGTATCCACACGAATTATCAGGTGGAGAGCAGCAAAGAGTAGCTTTAGCTAGAGCATTAGTAAATAATCCATCAATGTTAATTGCAGACGAACCAACAGGAAATCTAGATCCAGATACAGCTTGGGATATAATGAATTTACTAAACGACATAAATATGAGAGGAACAACAGTTGTAGTTGCAACACACGCCAAAGATATAGTAGACAAAATGAAAAAAAGGGTAATACATATCGAAAAAGGCGAAATTATAAGAGATGATAAAAAAGGTGGTTATGATGAAATATAATGTATTAACCTATTTAATAGGAGAAGGAATTTCAAACATATTCAAAAACAAAAAACAAGCGGCAACATCCTTTGGTACGATGTGTGTAATAATGATATTTTTTGGAATATGTTTTATATTGGTTGGAAATTTTAATAATTTTATAAAGCAAGTAGAGGCAGAACAAGGAATACAGGCATATATAACAAATGATGCAACAGATGAAGAAGTAAAAACACTAGGCGAAGAAATAAATGCATTAGATGGTGTAAATACAATAGAATTTGTATCAAAAGAAGAAGCACTTCAACACATGAAAGATAGGCTAGGTGATAAATCATATTTATTAGATGGATATGACCAAAATAATGTGTTTCCATCATCTTATGTTGTAACATTAACAGATTTAAGTAAAAGCTCAGAAGTACAAAGTAAGATAAGTGAAATGAAAAACGTAAAGAAAATAACAAGTAGTGATGAAACTATAGATATGTTAGTTAGAATTGCAAAAGGTGTAAAAATAGGAAGTTATGTAATAATAATTGCATTGGTGGGTATAAGTGTATTTATAATATCAAATACAATAAAATTAACAGTATATGCAAGAAGAAAAGAAATTTCAATTATGAAATATGTAGGAGCTACAAACAGTTTTATAAGATGGCCATTTGTAGTTGAAGGAATAATAATTGGATTAATATCAGGAGCAATTTCACTTGCATTAATTGCAGGATTATATATGGTTATTAGCCAAAATGTAGGATTTATAGGATTTTTATCAAATCTAGGATTACGCTTATTAGACTTTAGCGATATGTTTAATTTAATATTAATTATATATTTGGTTTTAGGAGTTGGAATAGGCGTACTAGGAAGTAGCTTATCTATGAGAAAATATTTAAAAGTGTAAAAATGAAAGGAGGAAGGAATATGCGCAAAATATATAAAAGTCTATTATGTAGTATTTTAATTTGCGCTATTTCTTTTGTTTCATATGCAGCAGATTTAAATGAACTACAAGACCAAAAAAATAATATACAATCACAATTAGATGAAAGTAATAATCAATTAAATGATGTAAATAATGAATTAACAGATAATTTACAGCAAATACAAAAATTAGATGAAAGTATTCAAGAAACACAGGAAAATTTAGATAAATTAGATAGTGAAATATCAACAAAAGAACAAGAAATTGCAACTAAACAAGAAGAATTAGACGAAATAACAAAAAAATATGATACACAAAAGGAATTGCTAGATGCAAGATTAATTGCTATGTACGAGACAGATAATACTAATTATTTAGATGTGGTATTAGGTTCAAGTAGTATATCTGATTTTATATCAACATATTATTTGATTTCTGAACTTACATCTTATGATATGGATTTATTAGAACTTGTTGAAAACCAAAGAAAACAGATAGAACAAAAAAACTTAGAACTAAATACCGAAAAAGATAAATTAGAACAGGAAAAAGCTTCAGCACAAAAAACTCAAATTGCTTTATCTAATACAAAAATATTAAGACAGAATTATATAGATAAATTAAGCCAAGAAGAACAAGATTTACAAGCAAAAATTGATGAATATAATAATCAGATAAACCAAGTTGAGGCAGAAATTAGAAAATTAGCTTTAACAGTATCATTTGGAGAAGATTATAGAGGTGGACCAATGCAATGGCCAATAAATGGTCATTATACAATTACATCGAATTACGGAATGAGAGTACATCCAATAACAGGTGTATATAAGCTTCATACAGGAGTTGATATAAGTGCAACTACAGGAGATGATTTTACAGCAATGGCAGATGGTATAGTTGTAAAAGCAGAATACAATTCAGCTTATGGAAATATGGTTATAATTGATCACGGAGGAGGAGTTCAAACTCTGTATGCACATGGTTCACAAATTATAGCTCAAGTTGGACAAGAAGTTAAAGCTGGAGAGATTATTTTAAAGGTTGGCTCAACAGGTTATTCTACAGGACCTCATGCACATTTTGAGGTAAGGGTTAATGGAAGCCCAGTAAACCCACTTGACTATGTTACAAAACCAGAATAATAAAATTATTAAGAAAAACTTGAAGATAAAAAAGAAAGGATTTTATTTATGAAAAAAAGTTTTAAGATACTAATAGTAGGACTAATAATTGCAATTATGGGAACATATACTAATATAAGTATGGCAGTAAGTAAATCAGATTTACAAAATCAGAAATCAGATTTGAATAGCTCAATATCAGATGCTCAAGAAGATTTAGCAGATATAAAAGAGGAAAAATCAGAGACTTTAAATCAAGTTGAAACATTGATGGGACAAATATCAGATTATCAATCAGATATTAATGATTTGGATTCGAAAATATCAGATTTGCAATCAAAAATAAAAGATGCAGAAAGTCAAATAAAAAAAGATGAAGAAGAATATAAAAAACAACAAGCAGCACTAGATGAAAGATTGGTTACAATGTATGAAAATGGTGATATTTCATACCTAGATGTATTATTATCATCAACAAGTTTAACAGATTTCATATCAGGTTATTACATTGTTTCTGAATTGACTTCTTATGATACAGAAATGTTAAAAAAGGTTGAGGAAGAAAAGCAAAAAATTGAAAATGAAAAAACAGAGTTAGAAACAAGTAAATCTTCATTAGATGATGCAAAGAAAACAAAGGAAGCAAAAGCAAGTGCTTTAAAAGTTGCTAAAAAAGAAAAAGAGGAAAAAGCTAGTCAATTATCAAGTGACGAAAAATCTAAACAAAAAGAAATAGAAGAAATGCTAGAAGATAAAGCTATAATAGATAAACAATTACAGCAATTAGCAAAAGAAGAAGCAGAAAGAATAGCAAGAGAGAAAAAGGCACAAGAAGAAGCTAAAAAGAAAAACAACTCTTCATCTAGCTCTACTTCTAATAATTCTGGTTCTTCTTCAAATAGTGGAAGTACTACTCCAAGTTCAGCTGGATATATATTCCCAGTTCAAGGTTGCAGTAAATCTAATATTAGAACATTAGCATATCCTTCTTATGCTGGACACACAGGTATTGATGTTAATATTGGAGTAGCAGGTAGAAACGTTGTTGCTGTAAAAGGAGGAACTGTAGTAACATCAACAGCTTTAAAAAATTCAGATGGTTCATATAGAAGTTATGGTGAATATGTAATGATAAATCACGGAGATGGAACTGTAACATTATATGCCCACATGCTTGCAGGTTCTAGAAGAGTTAGTGCAGGAGATAAGGTATCTCAGGGGCAGGCAATAGGAACTGTTGGTTCAACAGGAAATTCAACAGGTACGCATTTACATTTTGAAGTAAGAACTTTAGCAAATAACTTTAAACCAGTAAATCCAATACCATATTTACCTTAAAATTCTAATAAAAAGTGGCTATAGACAAACCAATTATAAAAGTCTAAATTAAATTGTTTAAGGAGGTTGCTTAAAACAATTTTAAGCAAAATGACGATGGAAAACAAGAAAAATAGAGTATATAAAATAATTATGCTAGTTGTATTAACAGCATTTGTTACATTTATGGTTACAGCATTTTCAATGTATTCATATTTTAATAATACATCACTTGTTTCAATGTTTGAAACAGTTTCATCCCAAGAAAATAGTGAAAATAGCTCAAAAAGTACAGATTTAGAAAAATATCTAAAAAGAATAAAATCTACTATAAATAGATATTATTTGTGGAATGACCAAATTGATGAAGAAAAACTAAAAGAAGGTGCTATAAAAGGCTATGTTGAGGGATTAGGAGATGAATACACCGAATATATTCCAGCAGAAGAAATGGAGGACTACACAGAAAATATAACAGGAAATTTTGTTGGAATTGGTATTTATATGATAGCAGATAAAGATTCTGGAAGAGTAGTAGTATATTATCCAATTCCCGAAAGTCCAGCTGAAAAAGCAGGAGTAAAAGCAGGAGACCAAATTATAAGTGTAGATGGAACAGAATATACAGCAGATGATTTTAATACAATTGCAGACTATATAAAAGGTGAAGAAGGAACAACTGTAAATTTAGAAGTTGAAAGAAATGGTGAAAGAATTAAATTTGAAATAAAAAGAGAAAAAATAAATACAAATCCTATAACAATAGAAATGCTGGAAAATAACATTGGTTACCTAAAATTACCAAGCTTTGATGAAGACACATCAAAAGATTTTGAGGAAAAAGTAAAAGAATTACAATCACAAGGAGCTCAAAGTTTAGTTATAGATTTACGTAATAATGGCGGAGGAATTGTAAGTGAAGCAACAGATATTGCAGATATGTTACTTGATAAAGGTCAAACTATAATATCAACAGTTGATAAAGATGATAAAAAAGAAATAACATATTCTAAAAAAGCCCCAATATTTACTATGCCAATAACAGTATTAGTAAACGAAAATTCAGCTAGTGCTTCTGAAATATTAGCCTGTAGCCTAAAAGATAATGAAAGAGCTAAAATAATAGGAACAAAAACTTATGGAAAAGGAATAATTCAAACATTACTTTCATTAACAGATGGCAGTGGATTAAAAATAACAACAGAAGAATATTATACTCCAAAAGGAACTACAATACATAAAGTTGGTATTGACCCAGATGAAGAAGTAAAACTTCCAGATACTGTAAAAAGTATATATTCTGTAACAAAAGATGAAGATACTCAATTAAAAAAAGCAATAGAGATTTTGAAAAATAATGAATAAAAATAATTTTACAAATTTATAAAAATAAAAAAGTAAAAGTGAAAGGAAAAAGAAAATGAATTTGCCAAATAAATTAACAATATTTAGAATAATACTTGTACCAATAATGGTAATAATTCCATTTTTAAATATACAAGGAGAAGTTTTAGGAATACCAATTACATATTTAATAATAGATTTAATATTTATAATTGCATCAATAACAGATAAATTAGATGGTACTATAGCTAGGTCTAGAAATATGGTAACAACATTTGGCAAATTTTTAGATCCAATTGCAGATAAAATTCTTGTTTTAGCAGCATTAATAATGCTAGTAGATTTTGGAAAAATACCAGCTTGGATTCCTATAATAATACTATTTAGAGAATTTGCAGTTTCTGGCTATAGATTAATAGCTTCACAAAATGGAGGAGAAGTTATAGCTGCATCAATATGGGGAAAATTAAAAACTGTTACACAGATGATTGCAATAATATTATGTTTTGTAGATAAATTTTCATTTGGAGACTTTATATTCAGAGTATCAAATGAGGCAGATGCAGTAATAAGCTCAGTAGGTATTTATATGACATCAGGACAATTTGTTATTAATATATTATCAACTGTAATGTTGTTAATTTGTGTTATTGCAACAATATTTTCAGGATGGGATTATTTGAAAGGTGGCAAGGAACTATTAAAAGATAAATAGAAGGTGATAAAATATGACAATAAAAGAATTATTAAATCAAGCAGTAATAATGCTAAAAAATGAAAACATTGATGCACCAAAAAATAAAGCAAGAATGTTATTACAAGCAACTTTAAAAAAATCTAGAGAATATTTAATGATATATGATAACAAAGAAGTTGAAAATATTGATAGAGATAGATACATAAAAAATGTAAAGAGATTAATTTTAGGAGAACCTTTACAATATATAACAGGAATACAAGAATTTATGAAATTAAATTTTCTTGTAACAAAAGATGTGTTAATTCCAAGACCAGATACGGAAATTTTAGTAGAAGAAGTTATAAGAAAGGCTGAAAATATATCAAATCCTGTAATTTTAGATTTATGCACAGGGAGTGGAGCAATAGCAGTTTCTCTTGCAAAATATATAAAAAATGTACATATTTGTGCTGTAGATATAAGCTCAAAAGCATTAGAAATAGCCAAAAAGAATGCAGAATTAAATGGAGTAAAAAACAATATAGAATTTATAGAATCAAATTTATTTGACAAAATAAAAGAAAGAAAATTTGACATAATAGTATCAAACCCACCTTATATAGAAACTGAAACAATAAAAACCTTATCAAAAGATGTTCAAAGCGAACCCAAGATTGCACTTGATGGCGGAAAAGATGGTTTAGATTTTTATAGAAAAATTGCAGATAGTGGGTCGAAATATTTAAATAGACAAGGATATATATGTTTAGAAATAGGATATAACCAAAGAATTGCTGTAAGACAAATTTTGGAAAATAAGAAAAGATATGTAAATATAAATTGCATAAAAGATTTATGTGGAAACGATAGAGTTATAACAGCTCAAATAGGTTAATAAAAATAGGTTAAGTATAATAAATTAAAAAATAATTATATAATAAAAATGGAAAATACTGGAAAAGAAAATAAACTGATTTCTTTTCCAGTATATTTTTATGTGCATTTGCAATAATAAATTTGAGCAATAAAAAATATTAAAAATATAAAATTGCTTAATTTATGAAAGGACTTGGTGAAATTAAATGAAAGTAGATGAATGTATGTGCCAAGATGTATGTTTTGTAAAGCCAGATTGCAAAGTATATGATGCGGCAAGAATAATGAACGAAAATCACGTTGGATGTATTCCAGTATGTGATGATAACAAATGTGTGGTAGGTCTTATAACAGATAGAGATATTGTTTTAAGAACAGTTGCATGTGACAAAGATTATAAAAATACTCCAGTAAGTGAGGTAATGACAACAAATGTATATACTTGTGGATGTAAAGAAGATGTTTGTGAAGCACAAAAAACAATGTCACTAAATCAAATAAGAAGAATACCAGTTGTTAATGAACAAAATAAAATGGTAGGAATATTAACAATGGGAGATTTAGCTCATTATGGTCAACAAATAGGAGACAAAGAATTTACAGATACATGGGAAAATATATGTGACTGTAAAGATACAGCAAAAAATTGTTGCTAATTCTCAATTGGGCACAGCTTTTTTCTGATTGGGGACGGTTCTTTTTCGGAAAAAGAACCGTCCCCAATCAGAAAAAAGTCATAAAATCAAAACCTCTTAATATAATTATAGTAAATTATATTAGGAGGTTAAATTTATGGAAGTACAAGTAAGCAAAGAAAATATATGTATTAACAAACTGGTAGCAGAAAAAAAGGAATTGATTTTTGTAAATAGTGATATGATAGTTCCTGATTCAAAACCAGATATTTTAAATACAATCAATGTATCAGGAAATGTATGTTTATATAAAAAAGAAGTATCAGAAGACAAAGTTAAGATTGAAGGTTGTATAAATACATATGTAATGTATTTGCCAGATAGCAAAGATGATAACCTAAGAGCTTTAAATTGCAATTTAGATTTTTCGGAAAACATTGCTGTCCAAGGTTGCAAAGAAGGAATGATGTTAGAAACAAAATGCAGTGTAAAAGATATAGAATGTAAGGTTATAAATGGAAGAAAAGTTAGTATAAAAGCAAGTCTAGAGGTAAATATAAAAATATATTCAAATGAAGATGTTGAAATAGTAAATAATATAACAAATGTGGATGACATACAAACACTTCAAAAGGAATTTTGTGTAAATTCGTTAATTGGAAATGGAAAAACAACTGTATATGCAAAAGATACTTTAAATATTGAGCAAACTGATGAACTTGCTGAAATTTTAAAAGTGGACATAAATTTGGTAGATAAGGATATCAAGATAAGTTATAATAAAGTCTTAGCTAAGGCTGAGGCAGAAATTAAAATAATGTATTTAACAGAAGATAATAGAATTGGAAGAATAACAGGAAAAATTCCAGTTGTAGGTTTTATTGATATTCAAAATATATCTGAAGATAATATTTGTGATGTAAATTATGAGTTTAAAAATATGCTTTGCAAGCCTAATCCATCAGAAGAACATTCAATTTATGTAGAGCTTGAGATAGAAGAAAGCTGTATGGCGTTTGAGAAAAAGCAGATTAATTTAATTCAAGATTTATATAGTCCAACTTGTAATTTAGAATTTTCTCAAAAAAGAATTTCATCTTCATCAGATAAATGTGAAATATCAAAAGATTTTACAATAAAGGATAAAGTTCAAATTCCAGAAATAAGTGATGGCAGTCTTTTAGATGTTGAAGTTACGCCAAGCCTAGTAAATACTACAATTACAAATTCGAAAATAACATATTCGGGAGATTTAAACTTGAATTTTATATTTACTAATGAAAGTTCTGTAAATTCTAGAAGTGCTAAGATGCCATTCGAAATTTCTGTAGACAATGAAAACAGAAGTGACAAAATAGCTGTAGAAACGGATATTTCGGTGGAAAGTGCAAATTTTGAAATTCAAACAAGAGGTGAGGCATCAGGAGAAGTTGAAGTATTATTAAATGCAAAAACAAACAAAAATGTAAGTATGAATATAATAGATAATGTGGAAATGGCAGAAAATACCAGCGAACTAGATGATGAAGATTATGATAGCCTAATTTTGTATATTGCAAAACCTGGAGATTCGCTATGGAAGATTGCTAAGAAATTTAATAGTACTGTTGATGAATTAACAAGAATGAATGGTATAGAAGATGCCAATATGATAATGGTAGGACAGAAAATTTACATTCCAAAATTTAAGTTTGTAAAGAAAGAAAATACTGAAAATGCAAGAGAACAGGTCGTCATATAAAATTTATTCTAGAAATAGATTGAATATTTTTAAGGGAAATAGAAAAAGAAATTTTTATGAGCATAATGGAGAAAAAAACAAAAAAATTATAATTTATTTAATAATAATTTTGATTGCAATTTTTACATTTAGAGGATTATATAAATCTGTAGAACCAGTTTTTAGAACATTATGTGAGGAAAAGGCACACGAAATAGCAACAATTGTAACAAATGAAGAATCAACCAAGGTAATGTCAAATTATAAATATGGAGATATGTTTTCTACAGAAAAAGATGAAAATCGGAAATATAAAAATGATTAATGCCAATATTTTCAACATAAATGAAATAACATCAGATATAGCTATAAATATTCAAAAATCTTTAGACAATTATGATGATACGACAATAAAACTTTCTTTAGGTAGTTTTACAGGAAATAGGCTATTTTCAAGTATTGGGCCCGATATTCCAATTGGTTTATCTACAGTTGGAAAGGTAAATACAGATGTAAGAAGTGAATTTGCTTCTCAGGGGATAAACCAAACTATCCATAGAGTTTATTTGCAAATTGATTGTACAATGAGCATTTTGACTCCTTATGAGAATATTGATACAAATGTTTCAAATCAAGTTTTGTTGGTTGAAAATGTTATTATGGGGGATATACCGGAAAATTATTTTAATGTTGAGAAGTAATTTTTCTCAAAAGGACCGTTTCTTTTCGCGAAAAGAAACGGTCCCAATACGAAATTTATATACTCTCCAAAGCAAGTTCAATCATTTTACTTAAACCTTGTTCTCTTTCCTCAGAAGTAGCGTGAACTTTCTTAAATGTAGAGTCAACAACAGTCATAAGGCAACTTGCATTTTTACCCAATTTATATGCATTATATAAAAGAGCAAAAGCTTCCATTTCAGCTGAAATTGGGTGGAAATCAGCTGGAATTCTATTTTTATATCCATTTAAGTCAATAATATACTCATCAAAAGCTTCTGTACAAACAGTATTTCCAACAATTAATTTTTGATTTTTTTCTTTTGCAGTATTTATAATTTTTTCATTTAAAATCTTGCTTGGTTCGACAATATGACAATTTTCACTAGCCAAAGTTAAAGCATAGTTTCCTTCTGTAAAAACTTTTTGACAAAGTATTACGTCAAACATATCAAGTTCAGGAATCATTGCACCGCAAGAACCAATCCTTATAATATTATCAACATCATAAAATTTAAAAAGTTCGTAAGAATAAATTCCCATACTCGGCATTCCCATACCAGAAGCCATAATTGTTACTTCTTTGCTCTTATATGTTCCCGTAAAAGCATATATTCCTCTAACATCGCTTACTAGTTTATAATTTTCTAAATATTTTTCTGCAATTAATTTGGCTCTATTTGGATCGCCTGGCATAATTACATTTTTTGCTATTTGGCCGATTTCGGCATTATTGTGTGGTGTTCCCATAATTTTTTCCTCCTTTTTGTTAGTATTATATACAAATAAAGGAAAATATACAAGAGATTTTTCTGATTGGGGACGGTTCTTTTTCCGAAAAAGAACCGTCCCCAATCAGAAAAAAATCCTTTATACCTATTGCAAAAATCCAAAAAAAATATTATAATAAAAAAGTAGATTAAAATTAACACCAAAATTTCCCAAAAGCAATTTTAGGAAAAAAAAAACCAAATTTTTTGGTAGTTAAGGTTTTAATCTTTTTTTATTTTAAAAAACATTGATAAAAATTTGGTTTTAGAAAAGGAGAAACTATGAACACAAAATACATATTTGTAACAGGAGGAGTAGTATCAGGACTAGGAAAAGGAATAACAGCAGCATCACTAGGAAGGCTATTAAAAAACCGAGGATATAAAGTAACAATTCAAAAATTTGATCCATATCTAAATGTAGACCCAGGAACAATGAGTCCGTATGAACATGGGGAAGTTTTTGTAACAGATGATGGAGCAGAAACTGATTTAGATTTAGGTCATTATGAAAGATTTATAGATGAAAACTTAACAAAAAATTCAAGTGTAACAATGGGAAAAGTATATTTATCAGTATTAGAAAAAGAAAGAAGAGGAGACTATCTTGGAAAGACAGTTCAAGTAATACCACATGTTACAAATGAAATAAAGGAAAAAATTTATAGTTTCGAGGACACAGATGTTGATATAGTAATAACAGAAGTAGGTGGAACTGTTGGAGATATAGAAGGCTTATCAATAATAGAGGCAATTCGTCAAGTAGGGCTTGAAAAAAATAAGGAAGATGTTTTATATGTTCATGTAACATTACTTCCATATATATCAGGATCAAATGAAATAAAATCAAAACCAACACAACATTCTGTAAAAGAATTACAAAGTTTGGGAATTCAACCAGATATTTTAGTTTGTAGAGCAGAACAAGAAATACCTGAAAACATAAGGGAAAAATTAGCATTATTCTGCAATGTTAGGAAATCAAGTGTTATACAAAATAAAACCGCAGATTGTTTATATGCAGTTCCTTTAATGCTTGAAAAAGAAGGACTAGCAAGAGAAGTATGTAATCATTTAAGATTAGACAGCTTCGTGCCAGATAATTCAAAATGGGAAGAAATGGTTGAAAATATAAGAACAATAAAACCAGAAGATAAGGTTAAAGTTGCAATAGTTGGAAAATATGTAAAACTAGAAGATTCTTATATTTCTGTTGTAGAAAGCCTACAACACGCAGGTTTTGTGAATAAAGTAAAAGTAGAAATTGATATGGTAGATTCTGAAACAATAGTAGCTGAAAATGTTAAAGAAAAATTATCAAAATATGATGCAATAGTAGTTCCAGGTGGATTTGGAGATCGTGGAATTGAGGGAATGATAGAAACTATAAAATATGCAAGAGAAGAAAAAGTGCCATTTTTAGGAATTTGTCTTGGAATGCAAATGACAGTTGTAGAATATGCAAGAAATGTATTAGGTTTAAAAGATGCAAATTCTGCAGAATTTAGTAAAACTACTAAAAATTCAGTAATTCATATTATGGAAACACAAAAAGATATTAAGAAAAAAGGCGGAACAATGCGTTTAGGAAGTTATCCTTGCGTAATAAAAACAGGAAGTTTAGCAGAAGAAGTTTATGGAGCAAGTAAAATTGATGAAAGACATAGACATAGATTTGAATATAATAATGAATACAAAGAAAGACTAGAAAATGCAGGACTTATATGTTCAGGAGTTTCTCCAGATGGAAGTTTAGTTGAAATTGTTGAACTAGAGCCAAAAGCTCATCCATATTTTATAGCAGGACAATTCCACCCAGAATTAAAATCAAGACCAAATAGACCAGCACCCTTATTTGTTGGACTAATAAAAGCTGCAAAATAGTTAGCATAAAATTAAATTAACAAATTGGCACATTGGGACCGGTTCTTTTTGTGTCAAATGGCACAAAAAGAACCGGTCCCAATGTGCCCAATGTGCCAAAAAAGGAGAAAAGAAATGGAACTAACACTAACACAATATTTTTTATTGTTTATGATATACTCAGTAGCAGGTTGGGTACTAGAAGTAACCTGCAAGCTAATAGAGTACAAAAGATTTATAAATAGGGGGTTCCTAATAGGTCCATATTGCCCAATATATGGATGGGGAGCAGTTGCGATAACATTTTTGTTATATAGATATTCTTATGATCCACTAATACTATTTTTTATGACACTTCTTACATGTTCAATTCTAGAATATGCAACAAGTTGGGTTATGGAAAAATTGTTTAAAGCAAGATGGTGGGATTACAGTAAACGTAAATTTAATGTAGATGGAAGAGTGTGTTTAGGAACTATGATACCATTTGGAATATTTGGTATGATACTTACTTATGTTACAAATCCATTAATAATAAGTGGATTAGATAAAGTAAATCCTACAACATTAAATATTATAGCAATAGTGCTATTAGTAATTTACTTAGTTGATAATGTTATTTCATCAATTGTAATTTTCGGATTTAGAAAAACAACTGTACAAGTAGGACGTGAGGGAAGACAAGATAATACTGAACAAATTACAAAGAAAGTAAGAGAAATTTTAAGTTCAAAATCTTGGATGTACAAGAGACTTGTTGATGCATATCCTAAGCTTATAGCTATTAAAACTAAAATAAAAGAGATTAAAGAAGAAGTTAAGGAAAATGCAATTGAAGTTAAAAACAGTATAAATGAAAAAGCACAAGATATGAAAAACACTATAAGTGAGAAAAAAGATGAAGTTAAAAATACAATTTCAGAGAAAATAAAAGGGAAAAATGATTAGATATTTTTCTGATTGGGGACGGTTCCTTTTCCGAAAAAGAACCGTCCCCAATCAGAAA
>USOM01000008.1 GCA_900556345.1 uncultured Clostridium sp.
CGGCATACGAGATTTCTGCCTGTCTCGTGGGCTCGGAGTGTGTATAAGAGACAGATGATTTACCTGGTGGGCATGTAGAGAAAGACGAAGATTTATTTGCTGCAATGATACGTGAGGCAAAAGAAGAAATTGGAATAGATATTTTTAGAGAAGATATGAAAATTATACACATATATCATCATTTTAGAAATGGTATGTTAAAATTTGGATTTTCTGCAAATAGATATGAGGGAAGATTGATTAATAATGAGCCTGAAAAATGTAAAGAATTGAAATGGTTTGAAACGGAGAATTTGCCTGAAAATATTATTCCTAGAATTAGAGAGGAAATATTAAATGTTGAGAATGATGTTTTTTATAGTTATGATGAAAAAATAAGTAAAGCTACCAAAAAAAGAGAAAATCCATCCAAAAACACCAAAACAACAATTGAACAAAAACAAAAAATGATATATAATTCACTTTCAAAGGAGCGAGAAAATGCAAACAACAAAACTAATAAGTGAGGTATTTAGTGACTACAAAACAGAAAACATAATAAAACAAGCCAAAATACTAGAACTAAACCTAATAAAAAAAGCAAATGTATTAGAAATAGACCTAGAAAGTGAAAATTACCTGGAAATAAAAGAACTATGGTATTTTGAAAAATTTCTAAAAGAAAGGTTCCAATTCTCAAATATAGACATAAAAATAAAATACCTAGACAATGTAACAATAAAGCCAATAGAAAAAGAATGGGAAAACTTAATATGCTATATGGTACACAAATACCCTCTAATGAGACCAATGATACTACTAAAAAGTACAATAGAAGTAACAAACAATAAAATAATAGTGAGTATGAAAATCAAAGGAGCAGACTTCTTAAGAGGTAGAAAACTAGATAGAGAGTTAGAAAGAGTAATAAATAACTTATTTGGATACAACTATAAAGTTGAATTTGTGGAAAATATAAATGAGGAAGATGCAAAGGCTTTAGAGGAAAGAAGAGAGCAAAGTAAAAATATGGCTATACAAAAAGCCTTAGAACATATGGCAATAGGAGAGCAAATTGCAGAAGAAATTGCTAACAAAAAGCAAGCATCAAATCCAAAAAATCAAAAATCTAAAACATCAAATAATCAAAATCCATTACCACCAACTGGAGATATGCCACCAATTCCTCCACCACCAGATATGCCACCAGTAATGGAAGAACCAGAGGAAGATACACCTCTAATATGTGGAAGAAATCCAAATCTAAGGACAAACATAATAAAAGTGGTAGACATTTCGCCAGACGATGATATGGCAGCAATAAGTGGAGAAATATTAGGCGGAAGTATAGAAGAAAAAGAACTAAAAAGTGGTAAATTTTTAATTTCATTTAATGTGTATGATGGAACAAGTACAATAACATGTAAAGTATTTGCAAAGCCAGAAGAAAAGCAAAAAATAGTTACAAGATTATCAGCAGCAAAAGGAGTAAAACTAGAAGGAAAATCAGGAATAAGTAACTTTACACACGAAATGGAAATTCTAGCAAATGTAGTAATAGAAACAGAAGGAATAAAAAGACAAGTACGTCAAGATTTAGCGGATATAAAAAGGGTAGAACTACACATGCATACACAAATGAGCCAGATGGATGCAATGACATCCGCAACAGACTTAATAAAAAGAGCAATGAAATGGGGATGGAAGAGTCTAGCAATAACAGACCATGGAGTTGTGCAGGCATTTCCAGAAGCACATAAATTACTTGGACTAGATAATCCAGATATGAAAATAATTTATGGAGTAGAAGCATATTTAGTTCCAGATGGCTCACCTGTTGTTGTAAATGATAAAGGTCAAAGTATAGATACAACTTATTGTGTGTTAGACTTAGAGACAACAGGACTTTCGGCTAAAACGGAAAAAATAACAGAAATAGGAATAATGAAGATAAAAGATGGAGAAGTTTTAGAAGAATTTTGTGAATTTGTAAACCCAGAAAAGCCTATTCCACAGAGAGTTCAAGAAATAACTAACATTACAGATGATATGGTAAAAGATGCACCAACAATAGAAGAAATGTTCCCAAAAGTTCTAGAATTCATAAAAGGAACAGTATTAGTTGCACATAATGCTACATTTGATATAGGATTTTTAGAAACAGTTGCAAAAGACCTAGGCTACGAATTTGACTATACTTATGTAGATACTTTGCCTTTAGCTAGAAAACTATATCCAGAGCTAAAAAAACATAAACTTGGAAAAATTGCGGAACACTTAAAAATAAAGGTAGAAGTAGCTCACCGTGCATTAGATGATGTTGATACAACAGTTAAAGTTTTAAGAGAAATGATGAAGACTTTAAAGGAAAGAGGAGCTAAAACTATTGGGGATATTGCAACTAAATGTGAAGATGAAAAAGCAAAGGCAGAAGAATATAAAAGACTACAACCATATCATGCAATAATACTTGCAAAAAATTATGTAGGACTAAGAAATTTATATAAATTAGTTTCAATATCACATCTAAAATACTTCTATAAAAAACCTAGAATATTAAAAAGTTTGTATAAGCAATATTCAGAAGGATTAATACTTGGAAGTGCCTGTGAGGCGGGAGAATTATACCAAGCAATAGAACTTGGAAGGTCAGACGAAGAAATAGAAGAAATTGCAAATGACTATGATTACCTAGAAATTCAGCCAATTGGAAATAACGAATTCTTAGTAAGGAATGGTGTAGTAAAAGATGATGAAGCATTAAAAGACATAAATAGAAAAATTGTAGCATTAGGCGAAAAGCTAAATAAGCTAGTTGTTGCAACTTGTGATGTTCACTTTATGGACCCACAGGATGAGGTATATCGTAGAATTCTGGAAGCAGGTCAAGGTTATAAGGATGCAGACAATCAAGCACCTTTATATTTAAGAACAACAAATGAAATGTTAGATGAGTTTAAATACCTAGGAGAGGAAAAAGCTTATGAGGTTGTTGTAACAAATACAAATAAAGTAGCAGATATGTGTGAGCAAATTTCTCCAATATCACAAGAAAAATGTCCACCACATATTCCTGGTTGTGAGCAAACAATAAAAGATATAGCTTATGATAGAGCACATAAATTATATGGAGAGGTTTTACCAGAGCAAGTACAAACAAGGTTAGATAAAGAGCTAGATTCTATAATAAAAAATGGATTCTCAGTTATGTACATAATTGCACAAAAACTGGTATGGAAATCAAATGAAGATGGTTATATAGTAGGTTCAAGAGGTTCTGTACGGTTCTTCATTTGTTGCAAATATGACAGGTATAACAGAAGTTAATTCACTTCCTCCACACTATAGGTGCCCAAAATGTAAATATGTAGATTTTACAGACTATGGCTATGGAAACGGATTTGACTTGCCAGATAAAAAATGTCCAAAATGTGGTTCAAGACTAGATAAAGATGGAATGGACATACCATTCGAAACATTCCTTGGATTTAATGGAGACAAAGAACCAGATATAGACTTAAACTTCTCTGGAGAATATCAAGCAAAAGCACATAAATATACAGAAGTAATATTCGGAAAAGGAACAACATTTAAAGCAGGAACGGTTGGTACAGTTGCAGACAAAACAGCTTATGGGTATGTAAAAAAATATTTCGAAGAAAGAAACATACCAGTAAGTCAAGCGGAAGCAACTAGATTAGCAGTAGGATGTACAGGAATAAAAAGGACAACAGGTCAGCACCCGGGAGGAATTATAGTTGTGCCAAAAGGAAGAGAAATATACGAATTTACCCCTGTTCAGCACCCAGCAGATGACCCAAATTCAGACATTATAACAACACACTTTGATTACCACTCAATAGACCAAAACCTATTGAAACTAGATATACTAGGACACGATGATCCAACAGTTATAAGAATGTTACAAGATATAACAAAAGTTGACCCAACAAAAGTGCCACTAGATGATAAAGCAACAATGTCACTATTTTGCTCAACAGAAAGTTTAGGTGTAACACCAGAGCAAATAAGGTCAAAAGTAGGGAGCTTTGGAGTTCCAGAATTTGGAACAAAATTTGTAAGAGGAATGTTAGTAGATACAAAGCCTACAACATTTGACGAGTTAATCAGAATATCTGGTCTATCACACGGAACTGATGTATGGCTAAATAATGCTGCAACATTAATAGAAGATGGAACTGTAACCTTAAAAGAAGCTATATGTTGTCGTGATGATATAATGATATATTTAATAAAAAAAGGACTAGACCCAAACAAATCATTTAAAATAATGGAGGCAGTACGTAAAGGAAAAGTTGCAAAAGGAAAAGAGCCCAAATGGGAAGAATATAAGGCAATGATGAGAGAACACGATGTGCCAGAATGGTATATAGGTTCTTGTGAGAAAATAAAATACATGTTCCCAAAAGCCCATGCGGCAGCTTATGTAACAAATGCCTTTAGAATCGCTTGGTTTAAAGTTCATATCCCTAAAGCCTATTATTCAGCATTTTTCTCAATAAGGGCAGCAGACAACTTTGATGCAGCATCTATGATTTTAGGAAAAGAAAAAGTTAAAAATAAAATGAAAGAAATAGATATGAAAGGAAATACAGCAACTAAAAAAGAACAAGATATGTATGCAGTTCTTGAACTTGTTTTAGAAATGTATGAAAGAGGAATAAACTTTTTACCAATTGATTTATATAAATCTCATTATAAAAATTTCTTAGTAGAAGATGAAGGAATAAGACCACCATTTTCTAGTATTGCAGGATTTGGACCAATTGCTGCAAAATCTCTTTATGAGGCAGCAAAAAGTGGAGAAGAATTTATGTCAATAGATGAGGTAAGGTTAGCTGCAAAACTTGGAGATTCTACCGTAGATTTATTAAGAGAATTTGGAGTTTTTGAGGGAATGCAGGAAAGTAATCAAATAAGTTTATTTGGATAGAAATATCCACTAACTATCAAAAAGACGATAGTTAGTGGATATTTTCAGGCTAGATTTGCAGAAAGAAAACTTGAAAAAAGTCCATAAAATGGAAATGCTCTGGAAAGCTCTTTTTCCTTTTTTTCATTAAGGTATTCGATGATGCTATCTGGGTCAACACCATCATTTAACAAATCTTCTGCGGCTTGCAAAAGATCAAAATATTTCTCTCTCTGTTTATCATAGCTTGGTTCTGTCATTATGCATTCCTCCTTGAGTTTAATCTATTAACATAATATCACTAAATGCAAAAAAGTCAATAAAGCATATTAAACAAAAATAGGCTTATCTGTATGACAGATAAGCCTAGAATGCTAATGTTTGAAATCTGAAAGTTCTGCAAGTTCATAAAAAGCATTTTCGTAGTTTTCAAGCATTTTTAAGAGACTTGGCCGTGTGATTTTAGCTTTCGACTCTTCAAAGAGGTGATAAAAATCTTCTTTACTTGCGTGAATCGATAATAATTCACAAGCATTGTCATAAACATTTTTTAGTACTTCCTCTTGAGCATCCATTTTATATTCCTCCTTGGAATTATTTTAAATTCCACCTATAATACCACCAAATGCAAAAAAAGTCAATAAACCTCTTGCCAAAACTAAATTTATATGATAAAATAAGAAACGTTGAAAACCTTACTCACAAAGAAATTGTGGGTTATATATCCAAAAGGAGGTGAAAATAATGAACAAATACGAAAGTATAATCATTATTAATCCAAATTGTACTGATGAAGCTATAAAAGCTTTAGAAAGCAAATTTACAGGATTAATAAATGAAAACGGAAAAGTAGAATCATTCGAAAATCAAGGAAAAAAGAAATTAGCTTATGAAGTAAAGAAAAACAAAGAAGGATTCTACATATTAATTAATTTCGAAGCTAAACCAGATTCAATAGCTGAATTAGAAAGAAATTACAGAATCACAGATGAAGTAATAAAATTCATCGTTGTAAGAAAAGAAGACTAATAATCAAAACGAAATAAAGATAAGGGGCCTTTATTAAAGAAAGGAAAGGTATAAAAAATGAACAAAGTAATTTTAATGGGTAGATTAACAAGAGACCCAGAGGTAAGATACACTCAAACAAACAATACACTAGTTGCATCATTCTCACTAGCTGTAAACAGAAGATTTGCTAGACAAGGTGAAGAAAGACAAGCAGACTTCTTCAATGTAGTAGCTTGGAGTAAAACAGGAGAATTTTGTAGCAAATACTTTAAAAAAGGTCAACAAGTAGGAGTAATCGGAAGATTACAAACAAGAACATGGGATGATCAAAACGGAACAAAACACTATATAACAGAAGTAGTTGCAGAAGAAGTATATTTTGCAGATAGCAGAAGAGATGGTGATGGCTCATCTTCATCTTTTGAAAGTTCTTTTGGAGCTACAATGCCAGGTGGAATGGGAGATGCATCAGATTTTGAAGTATCAGCAAGTGATGATTTACCATTTTAATTAAAAGAAATAGAGGTGAAAAAAATGGCAGATAAAAGAAATGCAAAAAGAAATAACAGAAACAATAAAAATTATGATGAAGATTATAATCCAAGATTCAAAAAACAAAGAAAGAAAGTTTGCCCACTATGTGGAGACAAAAACTTTGTATTAGATTATAAAAATGCTGATGTTATGAAAAAATTCATAAACGATAAAGGTAAAATCTTACCAAGAAGAACAACAGGAGCATGCAGCAAACATCAAAGAGATATAACTTTAGCAATCAAGAGAGCTAGAGCAATAGCTATATTACCATATAGCAACGACTAATAATTAAGGGGCTTAAATTTACAATTAATTTTAAAAATTAATTGTAAATTTAAGCCTTTTGTGTTACTATAACCAATATATACCAAAATAAAAGGATGATAAAATGAAACTACTAATAACAGAAAAACCATCAGTAGCAAGAGAATTTGCCAAAGTACTAAAGGTAGATGGCAAAAACAAAGGTGGATATATGGAGTCAAATGGATGGATAATAACATGGTGTGTGGGACACCTAGTAACAATGAGTTATCCAGAAAAATATGACGAAAAGCTAAAACAATGGAAACTAGACACACTTCCATTTATGCCAAAAGAATACAAATATGAAGTAATAGAAAATGTACAAAAACAATTTGATATAGTACAAAAACTATTGCAAAGAGAAGATGTAGAAGAAATCTATAATGCGGGCGACTCCGGACGTGAGGGAGAATATATACAAAGATTAGTATTTATGATGGCAAAACCAAATCCAAAAGCAGAAATAAAAAGAGTTTGGATAGATTCACAAACAGAAGAAGAAATATCAAGAGGGATAAGAGAAGCAAAAAGTGAAAGAGAATATGACAGTATATCAGATAGTGCATATTTAAGAGCAAAAGAGGATTATCTTATAGGAATAAATTTCTCAAGATTACTATCAATAATATATGGTAATAGATTAGCTAGATCTTTAAATCAAGACTATTTTGCAATATCGGTTGGACGTGTTATGACATGTGTATTAGGAATGATAGTAAGTAGAGAAAGAGAAATAAGAAACTTTATAAAAACAAAATATTATAAAATAATTGGAACATTTGCGAATGACAAAGGTGAATTTAAGGCCGAATGGAAGGTAAATGAAAAATCAAAACTTTTTGAATCTCCTTTACTATATAATGAAAGTGGATTCAAAAAAGAGGAAATAGCAAAAAAATTTATATCATCACTTGAGGGCAAAGCGGCAAAAGTTACTGAATTAAAAAAGAGCAAACAAAAAGAAAATCCACCACTTTTATTTAATTTAGCAGAAATACAAAATGAGTGTACAAAAAAATTCAAAATAAAACCTGACCAAACATTGGAAATAATTCAAACACTATATGAAAGAAAATTAGTAACATATCCAAGAACAGATGCAAGAGTACTTTCAACAGCTGTTGCAAAAGAAATTTCTAAAAACTTAAATGGATTAGCTAAAAACTTCCAGGATGAAGAGATACAAAGTATAATGAAAAAAATGGTAGAAGAAAAATATTCAACAAATCTTGTAAAAACAAAATATGTAAATGACAGCAAAATAACAGACCACTATGCTATAATTCCAACAGGACAAGGCTTTGAAAATTACAAAGGTTTAAATGAGTTGCAGGCAAATGTATACAAACTAATTGTAAGAAGATTTTTAGCAATATTTTACCCACCTGCTGAATATAACAAAATAAATGTTACAGTAAATGTAGAAAATGAAACATTTTTAGGAACAGGTAAAGTATGTATAAAAAGAGGATTTTTAGATGTATTAAGACCAGAAAAAAAGCAAGAAAAAGAAATAAAAAAAGACGAAGAGGAAGAAGAAAACACTAATCTAGATGTGTTAAATACTTTAAAGAAAAATGAAATTTTACAAGTTCAAAATTATGAACTAAAAGATGCAGAAACATCACCACCATCAAGATATAACTCGGGAAATTTAGTTTTAGCAATGGAAAATGCGGGAAAATTAATTGAGGAAGAAGAACTTCGTGAGCAAATAAAAGGAGCAGGAATTGGAACTAGTGCTACTAGGGGAGAGATTATAAAAAAACTAGAAAAAATCCAATACATCCAGATTAATTCTAAGACTCAAATTGTTACTCCAACAGTTAAAGGAGAGGCAATATATGATGTTGTATATCAAGCTATGCCAGATATTTTAAACCCAAAACTTACTGCAAGTTGGGAAAAAGGATTAGATATGGTTGCTAAAAAAGAGATTGAACCACAAGTTTTTATGGATAAATTGGAGAATTATATTAGGAGTAAATTTGATAAATTGGTTGTAAAAATGTAATTAATTACATTTTTATGTGCTTAAAAGTGTAAAAAAACACATAAAATAATATATAAAAATAATGGAAGAATACCAAAACTATTCTTCCATTATTTCAGTTACATTTTCCAAAGCACTAATACTTCTTAAAAGTTCATTTTTCTTAAAGCCCTTTTTAGCATATTGCCCAACAATATTAATTATTTCACTATTAGATTCAATTTCATCTTTTTTAGGCCTTTTAATATGTTTTATATCAACATTAAAATCATTAAATATATTTTCTATTTGTGCTAAAACTTCATTTGAATTTTTAGATATATTTATTTGTAGTTCTAAAATATTAAAATGGTCTAATCTATCAGAAATTTTATAAGAATAAGATAAAACTAAATAAACAATTAAAGTTGCAAAAATTCCACCTAAGTAAAAGCCAGCTCCTATACTTAATCCTATGCAAGTTACAGCAAGAAGTCCAGCGGCTGTAGTTAATCCCTTAACATTAAAACCATCTCTTAAAATTGTTCCAGCACCAATAAATCCTATTCCAGAAAGTAATTGTGCAGGAATTCTTGAAGGGTCTATGTCATATTCGCTTGACATATATTCTCCACAAAGCATAATTAAAACAGCACTTACACCAACTAAAGAGTGGGTTCTAAATCCAGCAGGTTTATTCCAAGAAGATCTTTCTAATCCGATTACACCTGCAAGAACAAAACCTAATGTTATTCTTAATAATGATTGAAACCAAAATGAATTTAGTATGTTTAATACTGATTCCAAAATTTAACCTCCTTAAAATTTTTATTATGAGGATTCCAATTATATCATAAATTTAGATTGAATTCAAATTTTTAGTTTAATTTTTTTTATGAATGAAACAAAAAATATTTCGTATTTTTATGTCAAATTAATGACTTTTTGCCAAATCCATTATATGATAATACAAGCAAAAAATCCTAAGAAAGGAAGAACAAAAATGGGAGAAGTTATAGTTATCACATCAGGAAAAGGTGGAGTTGGAAAAACAACAACAACAGCAAATTTAGGTTCAAGTTTAGCATTAGAAGGAAAAAAAGTAGCATTAATAGATACTGATATCGGACTTCGTAATCTAGATGTTGTAATGGGACTAGAAAATAGAATAGTATATGACATAGTAGATGTTGTTGAAGGAAAATGTAAATTAAGACAAGCATTAATAAAAGATAAAAGATTCAAAGAACTATATTTATTACCAGCAGCCCAAACAAGAGACAAATCAGCAGTAAATGAAGAACAAATGAAAAAATTAACAGAAAGACTAAAAGAAGAATTTGACTATATACTTATAGATTGCCCAGCAGGTATAGAGCAAGGATTTAAAAATGCGATAGCAGGAGCAACAAGAGCAATAGTTGTATCAACAGCAGAAATATCATCAATAAGAGATGCAGACAGAATAATAGGACTTTTAGAATCATCTGAAATAAAAAATCCAGAATTAATAATAAACAGAATAAGACCAAATATGGTAAGAAAAGGCGAAATGATGGATGTTGATGATATAGTAGATTTATTATCAATAGACCTAATAGGTGTAGTTCCAGATGATGAATACATAATTACACAAACGAATAAAGGAGAACCAGTTATCCAAAATAAAAAAGCTCCATCAGGAAAAGCATATTTAGAGATAGCAAAAAGAATATTAGGAGAAGACATAGAAGTTACAATACCTGGAAGAGAAAAAGGATTTTGGGCAAAAATAAAAAGAATCTTTGGAAAAAAATAAACTAATCTAAAGACAAAAATAAAAATGTATTAAGTTACATAATAATGGAAACTGGAGGGAATCAAATGTTTGAAAACATTAAAAACATTTTTAAAAGAAGTAAAAAAAGAGAATTATTAAAGTCAAGTTCAAAAGATACTGCAAAAGAAAGGTTACATTTAGTACTAATGCAAGATAGAGCAAATGTTTCAGCAGACTTTTTAGATTTAATGAGACAAGAAATAATAGAGGTAATAAAAAAATATATAGATATAGATGAAGAAGCGATGGATGTAAGATTAGCTACAGAAACAAATGAAGATGGAACACAGGGAGCACCAGCTTTATATGCAAATATTCCTATAATTAATATAAAAGATGAAACAAGACAGATGAGTAAAACTAATCAAGAAAATCATTTAGAACCTAATGGAATAAAGATAGAATCAAAGAAAACAGTAAATGAAGAAAAAATGCCTGAAACAGAAAATAAAAAGAATGATGAAAATAATGAAGAATACACTGAAGAAAAAACAGAAGAAGTAATACAAGAATCAAAAGAAGAAACAAAAGAAGAGAAAAAAGAAAACAAAGATGAAAACGAAAATAAAGAAGAAAAGCCAGAAAAATCTACTGAAAAAGCAAACCAAAATGAAACAGTAAAAAAGGAAACAACAGAGAAAAAAGATAAAAAAGAAATAAAAGAAGAGAAAAAAGAAAATGAAGAGTAGAATTTTTAAAAATATGGAGTGGATGATATTAATATCGGCACTTTTACTAAGTATAGTAGGTTTTGTAGCTTTATATTCTGCAACACAATCAAGTGGTTTTGATGAATTAAAAAAACAAGTAATGTGGTTTGGAGTAAGTATTGTAATAATGCTTGTAATAATGCTTGTAGATTATGATGTATGGGCAAAATTATCACCGGTATTTTATGGAATATCAATAATATTGCTAATAGCGGTGCTGTTTACAAAAGCCAGAAATGGGGCAAGCAGTTGGTTTAAAATAGGAGCATTTACATTACAGCCAGGAGAACTTGCAAAAGTTGCCGTTATTTTATTTACATCATCTACAATTGTAAAAGTACAGGAAAGAGGAAAATTTGAAATAAATGTATTTTGGAAACTGTGTGTAACACTTTTAACAGTCATTTTTCCAGTATTTTTAATAATATTACAACCAGATTATGGAACAGCAGCAGCTTATTTAGTGTCACTAGTTTTAATGTTATATGTATCAGGAATAGACAAAAAATATATAATAGTAGCATCAATATTACTTGTTATAGCTCTTCCGCTGGCATATTTCTTTGTATTACCAAATCACGCTAAAACAAGAATTGATATATTTTTAAATCCTGAATCAGATCCGAAAGGAGCAGGATACAATGTATTACAGTCAAAAATAGCTATAGGTTCAGGAGAACTTACAGGAATGGGATTATTAAATGGAAACCAGACACAATTAGGGTATTTATCACCTAAAACGACAGACTTTATCTATTCTGTTGTAGGAGAAGAGATGGGATTTATAATTTCAGCAGCTGTAATACTAGTCTATGTAACATTAATTACTAAATCCTTGTATGTTGCCAAAACTGCAAGTGATGATTTAGGTTCATATATAGCAGCAGGAATAAGTGGAATATTTTTATTTCACATGGCAGAAAATATAGGAATGACACTAGGACTACTTCCAATAACAGGAGTTCCATTATTATTTATAAGTTATGGTGGAAGTTCAATGATAACAAGCTATATATGTATAGGATTACTTCTAAATATTAGTGGAAATAGAAAAAAGACAATATTTATAAAATAAAATCAGGAGCAGTTAAATGTATTTGCACAAATTAAAAATAGGAAATGTAGAATTAAAAAATAATATTTTATTAGCTCCAATGGCAGGTATAACAGACCTGCCATTTAGACTAATATGTGAAAAATTTGAGCCAGGGCTTGTATGCACAGAAATGGTAAGTTCAAAAGCAATATTTTATGGAGATGAAAAAACAAAAAAGTTAATGAATCTCGAAGGCGAAAAAAGACCAGTAAGTATTCAAATATTTGGCTCAGATTTAGAGGCTTTTGAGTATGCTACAAAATATGTATCAAATTTAGCAGATATAATTGATATAAATATGGGATGCCCTGCACCAAAAGTTGTAAAAAATGGTGATGGAAGTAAGCTTCTATTAGATCTAGAAAAAGCAAAAGATATACTGGAAACAGTTGTAAAAAACTCAAAAGTACCTGTAACACTAAAATTTAGAAAAGGATGGGATAGCGAACATATTGTAGCAACTGAAATTGCAAAAATAGCTCAGCAAGCTGGAATCTCAGCAATTACAATACATGGAAGAACAAGAGCAGAATATTATTCTGGAAAGGCAGATTTAAAAATAATAAAAAAAGTAAAAGAATCTGTAAATATACCGGTTATAGGAAATGGCGATGTAGTAGATGAAGAATCTGCAAAAGAAATGTTTGAGAAAACTGGCGTAGATGGAATAATGATAGGAAGAGCATCTATGGGAAATCCTTGGATATTTAAAAAAATAAAATATTATTTAGAAACAGG
>USOM01000009.1 GCA_900556345.1 uncultured Clostridium sp.
GGATATAACCAAAGTCTTTTAATTGCAAGAGAAATAGCTAAAAACGAAAATGTTAAATTAAGGAATAATGTTATATCAAAAGTAAAAAATAATACTACACAAAGCAAATTAAATAAAGAAGAAAGAGCCGAAAATGTAAAAAATGTGTATAAAATAACAAAAAATAAAGAAATAATAGACAAAAATATATTACTAATAGATGATATATTTACAACAGGAGCAACTTTAAATGAATGTAGTAAAATGTTAAAACAAGCGGGCACAAAAAAAGTAGATGTGCTAACAATTGCAAAAGATTAAGAAGGAGGAATATAAATGGATGATTTAATAGAAAGCATATTAGATTATGTACGTTCAGATTATACAGATTATGCAATAATGATAAATGGAGAATGGGGTTCTGGAAAGACATATTTTTGGAATAATCAAGTTAAGAAAAAAATAGAATCTTTAAAATTAAATGGAAAGAAATTTACAACAATATATATGTCTTTATATGGAATTTCTAATCTAGAAGAAATAAGCAAAAAAATCTTTATGGAAACATCTCAGCTTATGGATAGAAATTTAAGAAAATATATGAGCGCAAATGGACAAACTACAATTCCAGAATATGCCAAAACAGGAATAGATATGGCAAATTTCTTTGGAAATGGTTCTAATGGTGGAAAATTAGATTACGAAGAATTTTTTTCAACAGATGATAAAGTTTTGTGTTTTGATGACCTAGAAAGAGCAAATGTTGATGTTATAGATATATTAGGATATATAAACAACTTTGTTGAACATGACCACATAAAAACAATAATAATCTGTAACGAAAAAGAGCTATCTACAAAAATAAAAAATAGTAATCTTGAAATGAAAACATTTATTGCAACATATCTTTTAGACAAACAAGGTGAACTTAACAAATCAGATAAGCCTATGGTTGAAAAGATACAAGAAAAAATAGAGCATGTATTTGATAAAGCAATAGATTATGAAAGAATAAAAGAAAAACTTGTTGGAGAAACATTTGAATATGCGCCACAGTTTGATTACATTATAAATGGAATACTTATGAGGTTTGAGAACAATAGAGAGCTTATAAGATTTTTAAGAGAAAATACAGAATTAATTATAAGCACATTTAAGAAAAGCGGCACAAGAAATTTACGTATATTAAAACACGCATTAAATGACTTTAATAAAATATATGAAGAAGTAAATAAATTTTTCCCAAACACAAATAACAGAGTTATGCAGACAATGCTTATATTTACAATAGCAGTTTCGTTTGAAATAAAAGCAGGAAAAATAACAAAGGAAAAATTTAAAAATATAAAAGATAATGAGGAATATAAATCAATTCTAGTTTCCTCAAGAGTTTTAATGGATAATAGACAATTTTATATAAAAGAATTTGATGGAAACTATTATTATAACTTCAAAGCAGATTACAGATTTTTCAAATTTATAGAATATTATGTAAGAACAAGAATTTTTGATATGAAATTATTCAAATCAGAAATGGAAGCGGTAAATGCAAGTCCAAAAGAGAAAAAAATACCAGCTTACAAAAAGATTCTTGTTGAGGAATATTGGAAAGTTCAAGATGATCAATTTGGAAAAATTGTTGATGAAATCTTAGAAGATGTAAAAAAAGGCGAGTTAGAACTAATTGATATTGTAAAATTATTTGAGTATTTTGTTTATTTCTCAAAGAGTGGGTTAATACAAAATGATATTCCAACATTAAAAACAGTATTTTTAAATGGAATGAATTTATCATCATTACACTCAAAATATTGCCCAAATGTAGATGAGGAGCTTGGAAAGGTAACAATAAGAGATAATAAAGAAGAGTATTCAGAAGAAGAATTAAAAGATGTACTAGATAGATTTGCAGAACTTAATGAACAATTGCTTGAAAAAGAATACAAGGAAAAGGCAGATGAGATATTTAAGTGTATTCCAATGAAAATGGAACAATTTTATGAAAGATTTGATAAAGAATGTACAAATATTCCGATACTTAAATATTATGACCCATTCCAAGTATTCCAAAGAGTTTCTTGTGCAAGCAACGAAGATATTGTAGCAATTAAAGAAAAGATTATTAAAAGAGCTAGAGAAAATCCAGAGGTATTAACCGAAGAGATGCTAAATTTAAGCAAACTTAAGAGACTTATGGATGAATATATTAGTGGTAAAGACATTACTATTAAGGTTGTTTTGTTAAGAGAATTTGCAAAAGAGCTTGGAGAGATTATTGAGGGAAAAGAAAGCTTTAGTGAAGCAGAAATTGAAATGATATAGTTTTGATGTAAGAACATAGCAAATGTGGTAAAATGTTTGCTATGTTTTTATAATTTTTTTCACGAAAACTCAAAAACTTTCATAAAATATAACAGAAAATAAACTTTTATGAAAGGAAAAAGAGAAAAATGTCAAATTACATAATAGAAGGAGGCAAAAAGTTGTATGGAGAAACTTATGTCTCAGGTTCAAAAAATGCGTCACTTCCAATAATGGCTGCAAGTGTGTTAAATAGGGGAATAACCAAATTATACAATGTTCCTAATATCCATGATACGCAAATGATGGTAGAAATATTAAAAAATATAGGATGCAAAGTAAAGAAAAATCAAAATAAAATAGTAATAGACTCTAGAAATGTAAACAAATTTGAAATACCGGAACACCTAATGAGACAAATGCGTTCATCGGTAATTTTTGCGGGAGCAATTTTAGGAAGATATAAAAAAGTAACATTTTCATATCCAGGGCGGATGTGATATAGGCTCAAGACCAATAGACCTTCATTTAAAAGGCTTTGAAAAATTAGGGACAACAGTAAATCAAAATTTTGGGAAAATAATATGTGAGACAGAAAAAATAACACCATCAGAAATAAATCTTGACTTTCCAAGTGTAGGAGCAACAGAAAATATAATGCTTTCGGCTGTATTATCTGATGGTGAGACAAAAATAATAAATGCCGCAATGGAACCAGAAATTGTAGACTTACAAAATTTCTTAAATAAAATGGGAGCTAAAATTGAGGGAGCTGGAAGCAATATAATAAAAATAAAAGGTGTGAAAAATTTAAAAGATGTAAGTTATAATGTTATGCCAGATAGAATAGAAGCTGGAACGTTATTATGTGCAGTAGCAATTACTGGGGGAGAAATAACATTAAAAAAAGTAAATGCATCTCATATTACTCCTGTTTTAAATAAACTTGCAGAAGCAGGATGTACCATAAAATTAAGAGAAAATGAAATTACCTTAAAAGCACCCAAAAAGTTAAAAGCAATTGATATAAAAACAATGCCATATCCAGGATTCCCAACAGATATGCAAGCTATAATGGGAGCAACTTTAACTGTAGCAACAGGAACATCAATTATTGTGGAAAATATATTTGAAAATAGATATAAATACTTGTCAGAATTACAAAAATTAGGAGCAAAAATAAGTGTAGAAGGAAAGACTGCTATTATAAAAGGTGTAAAGAAATTATATGGAGCTAAAGTTATGGCAACTGATTTAAGAGGTGGAGCAAGTTTGGTATTGGCAGGATTAGTGGCTAAAGGTACGACAAATGTTGAGAATATTGAGTATATTTTAAGAGGGTATGAGAATTTAGATGGAAAATTAAAAAAACTTGGAGCTGAAATTTATATGATAAAAAGTTAGTGGAAAGGAGAAATCTTTTCCATTTTTTTTGTATAGGAATTGAAAAAAAATAATAAATGTGATATAAAAATATGGAGAAAAAGAATTTTGAAATTGGGACGGTTCTTTTTTCAAAAAAGAACCGTCCCAATTTCAAAAAAAGAAAGGATGAAGAAATGGAATTTATAGTAGCGGTTGATGGTCCTGCGGGAAGTGGAAAAGGAACAATAACAAAAATGGTTGGAGAAAAAGAAAATTTAGTATATATAGATACAGGAGCATTATACAGATGTGTAACATTATCAATGCTTAGAAAAAATATAGGATTGGAAGATTTAGAGAAAATACAAGAAATATTAAACACAATAGACATAGAATTTAAAAAGCAAGGTGATGAAAAGAAAGTATATTTAAATGGAGAAGATGTATCACTAGAAATAAGAGAATCAGCAGTAAATAAATTAGTTTCACCAGCTTCACATTTGGTAATAGTAAGAGAAGCAATAACAGATCTTTCAAGAAAAATAGCTAAAGGTAAAGAAGTAATAATGGAAGGAAGAGATATTGGAACAAATGTATTTCCTAATGCAGATGTAAAAATATACTTAGATGCAACTCCAGAAGAAAGAGCAAGAAGAAGGCAAAAGCAAAATGAGGAAAAGGGAATAAATATTCCTTTTGAGGAAATTGTAGAAAACATAAAATTTAGAGATAATAATGATAAAACAAGTCCTGTTGCACCATTAAAACAGGCAGAAGATGCTATTTATATTGATTCAAGTAATATGACAATAGAAGAAGTAGTAAATAAAGTAATAGAAATAATAAATCAAAATAGAAGATAGAAAGGATATAAGATGTATAAAGTATTAAGAGTAATATGTAATTTTTTTATATTTATATATTGTAAAATAGTATATAGAGCAAAAATTGTAGGAACGGAAAATATTCCTAAAACAGGGGCTATAATATTTTGTGCAAACCACAAAAGCTTTTTAGACCCACCATTGTTAGAAGTAACGTGTAAAAGAAAAGATGTAAGATTTGTAGCAAAAGAAGAGCTTACAAAAAATAAGTTTCTAGCATTCTTAGGAAAGGTTTTTGATGTAATTTTAGTAAAAAGAAATGATAAAGATTTTGGACCTATGAAGGAATCTTTAAAAACATTAAAAGAAGGAAAATGTTTAGCAATATTCCCAGAAGGAACTAGAAATGGAATAAAAAAAGGCTTAAAACCTAAAACAGGTGTTGCATATTTTGCTTTAAACTCTAATGCAACTGTAATACCAGTTGGAATAAATGGCGGAGAAAAGCCTTTTAAGAAAGCAACAATTACTTATGGTAAGCCTTTGGATTTGGAAGGATATAAGGGGAATAAGGAGCTAAAGAAGGATAAAGAAATTTTGGTGGAAGTTACAGGTAAGATAATGGAGAAAATAATTGAATTGGCAGAGTAGTAAAAGAGAAGCAATTCTCTTTTTTTGTGAAAAGAAACGATCTTTTCACAAAAGGAAACGGTACTAATGAGAAAAGAAACGGTCCTAATACGAAATTTTATGTTGACAACAACTGCCAAACAGTAGTATAATATAAAAGTTAAAAAAGAGAGAAAAAGGAGAAATAAAAAATGAATAACCAAAAAATAAGAAACATAGCAATAATAGCACACGTAGACCATGGAAAAACAACACTAGTAGATAGTTTGTTAAAACAAAGTCACGTATTTAGAGATAATGAACAAGTACAAGACAGAGTAATGGACTCAAATGATCTAGAAAAAGAAAGAGGAATAACAATACTTTCTAAAAATACATCAGTAATGTATAAAGATATTAAAATAAATATAGTAGATACACCAGGACATGCTGATTTTGGTGGAGAAGTTGAAAGAGTACTAAAAACAGTTGATGGAGTACTTTTATTAGTTGATGCTTTCGAAGGTGCTATGCCTCAAACAAGAGAAGTTTTGAAAAAGGCATTAGCATTAAACTTAAAACCAATAGTTGTAATAAATAAAATCGATAGACCAGGAGCAAACCCTGAAAAAGTTGTTGATGAAGTTATTGAATTATTTATAGAATTAGATGCAACAGATGAACAACTAGAATTCCCAGTTGTATATGCATCAGCAAAAAATGGAGTATCAAAATTAAATTTATCAGATGAAGATAGTGATATGACTCCATTATTTGAAACAATGGTAAATACAATAGAAGCTCCAAAATGCGATTTAGATGGAACTGCTCAAATGCTAGTATCTAATATAGATTATGATGACTATGTTGGAAGAATAGGTGTAGGAAGAGTAGAACGTGGTAAATTTACAGTTGGAATGACAGTATCAGTTTGTAAAGCAGATGATACAGTATATCAAGGTAAAATTGCAAAACTATATACACATGTAGGTTTAAAGAAAGTTGAAGTTGAAGAAGTAACAGCAGGAGATATAATAGAATTTGCTGGAATTTCAGATATAAGTATAGGTGAAACTGTATGTGATCCTGAAAATGTTGAGAAAATAGATTTTGTAAATATAGATGAACCAACAGTTACAATGACATTTAGTGTAAACAATGGACCATTTGCAGGAAGAGAAGGACAATTTGTAACATCAAGACATATTAGAGATAGGTTGTTTAAAGAATTAGAAAGAAATGTTTCATTAAGAGTTAAAGAAGGTGAAACTCCAGATTCTTTTGAAGTATCAGGAAGAGGAGAATTACACTTATCTGTATTAATTGAAACAATGAGAAGAGAAGGATTTGAACTTTTAGTATCTCGTCCAAAAGTTATTATTAAAGAAATTGATGGAGTAAAATGTGAACCAATAGAAACTTTAGTTGTAAATGTACCAGATGATTCAGTAGGAACTGTTATTGAAAAATTAGGTAGAAGAAAAGCTGAAATGGTAAACATGGAACCAGCTGAAGATGGACATACAAAGATAGAATTCAATATTCCAGCAAGAGGATTAATTGGATATAGAACAGAATTCCTTACAGATACAAAAGGTGAGGGAACAATGGCAAGTATGTTTAAGGGATATGAACCATTTAAAGGAGAAGTTGTAGCAAGAGTTAGAGGAACAATAGTAGCTTTTGAAACTGGAAAATCTGTAACTTATGGTCTATATAATGCACAAGAAAAAGGAGACTTATTCATTGGTGCAGGTGTAGATGTTTATGAGGGAATGATAGTTGGCCTAAATTCAAGAGGAGAAGATTTAGCAGTAAATGTATGTAAAGAAAAACACTTAACAAATACACGTTCTTCAGGAGCAGATGATGCACTTCGTTTAGTTCCACCAATTCAAATGAGTTTGGAAAAAGCTATTGAATTTATACAAGATGATGAACTTGTTGAGGTTACTCCAAAATCAATTAGATTAAGAAAGAAAATTTTAAATAATAAAGAAAGAGAAAGAATGGCAAGAAATAATAAATAATCATAGTGTAGGAGGTCGTCCAAAATGCATAGAATAACAGCTGCAGAAATAGCTAATTACAATGCGGACAGATATTTAAGAAGAAAAGAAATGATTGACAGAATGAAAAATGAACAACCACATTTGGGTCCAAGATTAACATTTTTCCATTATATATATGACGAAAAAATGCCGATGAAGGATGCAATTGAAAAAATAGTTAGTGAATTCCCATCAATATCTGTTGATAATGTAATAATATGGTACAAAGAAGAAGAAAAAAGAAGAGATAAAGAAAGAAGTAATTCAAATGAAGCAAGATAAATTAAAACAAATAAAACAAAAAGCATTAGAAGAACATATTCCTATAATAATGGATGATACATTACAAGAAATAGAAAAAAGAATGATTAAAAATAAACCATCAAAAATATTGGAAATAGGTACAGCAGTTGGTTATTCGGCAATATGCTTTTCAGAATTCCTATCTGATAATGGAAAGATAGATACAATTGAAAGAGATGAAGAAAGAGTAGAGGAAGCTAAGAAAAACATAAAAGATATGGAACTAGAAGATAAAATAAATATTTATGTTGGAGATGCGGTTGAAATATTACCGACTCTTAACGAAAAATATGATATGATATTTATTGATGCGGCAAAAGGAAAATATCCATTTTTCTTAGCAGAAGCTCTAAGAATGCTTGCTCCAAATGGCACAATATTTGCAGATAATATTTTGTATAAAGGTTATGTAATGAGTGACTATAATAAACATAAACAACGTACAGCTGTAAGAAATTTAAGAGAATATATTGCAGAAACAACAGAAAATCCACTTCTAGATACTGAAATTTTAGAAGTTGGAGATGGACTTGCTATAACAAAAATGAAATAATAAAAAAATAGCTTATGATAATAAAATCATAGGCTATTTTTTATTGGGACCGTTTCCTTTCGCGAAAAGATCGTTTCTTTTTCCATTGGGACCGTTTCTTTTCACGAAAAAAGAGGTTATCTTTCATCATCATTATATTGCCCCATAGGATGAAAATCAACATCAAGGGGTTCATAATTTTCTTCAATTTCTTTGATAGATAAATTATCAATTGGAAGGTCATACTTTGGTGTTAAAGTTGATGAATACGACCTAACTGCTGAGCTTGCAAGAAGTTTATCGTGTTTTTCAGTTGTAGCAATATGAACATATTTCTCTCTAACCATATTTGCCAAAGTAGAAAAACCTATACGAGATTTTAGTAAATTTTCAAGAGAATATAGAGGACTTTGTGGAACGGCAATGGCTTGATTATGTTCAACAATATGTGCTGGGTAAATTGTAACATATTTTGCTCCTTTGGCTTCTATAATACTTGTCATATAATCAAAAAATGGCATTTGGTAAATTGTCTGGCCATTTTGAATGGTTATGTTATCTTTTACTTTAATTTGGGACTCGGCATAATTTACTAATTCTTTTAAGTATTTTAGAGCTTTTTTATCTTCTTTTGATATGTGGTAACCACTTACGTCGTTCAAACTAATGGTACTTAAAAAATCACAATAAAAATCTAATTTTTCTTTAGCTTGCCTAGAATCTTGAAAAGGAAAGGCACGTAATTCAAATAAAGGTTTAATATCAAATGATTTTTTATACATTGTATTATGAGCAGCATACCCTTCTTTAGATAAATTATATCGAAATTCGGAATTACCTAATACTTCACCAACAAGAATTCCGTTTAATTCTATTGTATAATAACAAGCATAAAAACCACTTGATTTTGCACGTTCTTTATGTGATTTTATTTCAACATTTAGGTTGGGGTGTTCTGATAATTCCTTAAAAATATTTGGTAATTCAAGTGTTAAAATATAGTTTAGCAATCTGTCATTTTTTAATTGGTTTAAATTATTCTTAAGATTTATAAGTTCTTGCGTATATTGTTTCTTTATTTTAGAGTCAGATATTTTAGTACAATATAACGGATTTTGTTTAGCAATATCCTTTTCTTTTAAAACAGAAACGAGTTGTTCATCAAAAGGAATATATTCCCTAAAATAATTTTCGCGTGCTAATTTTAATAAATCTGTAATAGCCTCATCTTTACTTTGTGGTTTTAAATCCATAGTTTGTTTAACTAATTGTAAATATGGAATATCTAATTCACTAACACAATATTTATGCTTTTTGCCATCTGTAGATTCTGTACAAGGTATACTGTGATTTGTTAGTAAGGTTAATAAAGCTATTTTTGTATCGTAATATTTTTCAATTGTATCTATATTTTTTAAGTCCAAGGGTTTTACTTTTCGTGGTGCTAATGGATTTGGATTATCATCTATAAAAGTGTTTGAAATATCTATTTTTTGAATATGGTGATACATTTTTGAAAATAGAGTTGGTGTATGAAGTTTTTCGTTACTCCTAAGATATTCCTCAGTAGTTAGAAGCGATTTATATAGAGCTTGTACATAAGGGTCATCAGATTCTTCACAATAAGTACTACAGTTGTTTTTTGAGTGGAAAACAATTGTAGCACCTAAATAATCTTTACAAACAGCTTGAACTATTTTGGTTGTCATTTTATCTATATCTTCTAAATTATAGTTTTTTGGTAATTTATTTGGTATCTTTTTTAAAACTTCTTTTTCAATATTATCTATAACACTTTGATTTGCTTTTAATCTAGCGGGATTGGCAACACTGGTATCTATAGAGTCTCTAAAACGCATAAATACTAATGATAGAAAAGTGTAAAACAAAGAATCTTTTTGTTCTGCTAATGAATAAGTATTTATACATTCTAATGTGGCTTCGTGAATTTTTAATTGTAAATATTGAAGTTTTTCTAAATCACTAATATTAGTTTTATCCATAGATTTCCTCCTTTTAAAAATAATGTAAAATTTTTCCAATTCCATTCATTATACAACAAATTTTTAAAAAAGTCTATAGTTGCTTGAAAATTTCGCATTTTGATAGTATACTAATATATGAACAAAAAAAGGAAGGATTTGTAAAAATATGAAAAAAGTAGAATTATTAGCACCAGCAGGGTCTTTTGAAAAAGCAAAAATAGCATTCTTATATGGAGCAGATGCAGTATATTGTGGGACAGCAAGTTTATCTTTAAGGTCTAGAGCGGCAATAGATGATGATGATTTAATAAAAACAATAAAATATGCACATAAGCTTGGAAAAAAAGTATATGTAGCAATGAATATATATGCATTCGATACAGATTACGAAGAAATAAAACAAATGTGCAAAAAACTAGAAGAAGTAAAACCAGATGGAATAATAGCAGCAGATCCAGGAGTAATAAGTACAATTTTAAAATATGCACCAAGTGTACCTGTAAATGTTAGTACCCAAAGTAATTTGGTAAGTTTAGAAGCCTGCAAATTTTGGTATAATCAAGGATGTAAAAGAATGATTATGGCAAGAGAGATGGATAAGAATCAACTAAAATACATAATGGAAAATAAACCAGAAGGAATGGAAATAGAAATCTTTATTCACGGAGCAATTTGTTTTTCGTATTCTGGAAGATGTTTCTTAAGTGATTTCTTATGTGGAAGAAGTGCAAATTATGGAAGTTGCGCACAAAGCTGTAGATGGTCATATAATGTATATTTAGAAGAAAAAAACAATCCAGGTAATTTAATGCCAGTAGAAATGGATGAGCATGGAACAAGTATTCTTTCCTCAAAAGATTTATGTTTAATACACGAATTACCAGAAATAATTGATATGGGTGTAGATAGCCTAAAAATAGAAGGAAGATTAAAAACAGAATATTATATAGCAAGCATTGTAAGTATATATAGAGCAGCAATTGATGATTATATGAAAGATCCTGAAAATTACGATGCTGAAAAATATATGAAAGAAATTGAAAAAATAAAAACAAGAGGTTTAACAACATTTTATTTTAATAGTAGAGAAAACAAAGACATTCAAGAATATGAAGGCAAGCAATATAATGCAAATTATGAATTTGGTGGAAAAGTAATAGAAAATAAAGATGATAAAACGATAATAGAAATAAGAAATAAATTATCTGTTGGAGATGAATTAGAGATTTTAGTTCCAGGTAAATTAGAACCGGTTAAATTTACAATAGATAAATTATGGGATATTGAAACAGATGAAGAAATAAATACTGTAAATCCAGGAAAACAAGGACAACAAGTAAAAATGGTTTTACCTATAAAAGCAGAAGAAAATTGGATAATAAGGAGAAAAAAATGATTTTATACAACGAGAAAATAAGACCAATATTAGATGATTTAGAAAATCCTGAGATTGAACTTGCAGGAGGAAGTGCTGTCGGAATGGTACTTTCAATTACAGATTCATTAATAAGCTATATTTGTAATTTGACTATAGGAAAAAAGAAATATGAAAATGTGCAAGATGAGGTTATAAAAATAAAAAAAGAAGCAGAAGTTTTGAGAGAAAAGGCGCTTAAAGTAATTGATGAGGACAGAGTAGTGCTAGATAAATTATTAAAAGCATTTAAAGTGAGAAAAGAAGAACCAGAAAAACTAGAAGAAGCAAGCAAGGAGTGTGTTTTATTTTGCAATACAGTTATGGAAGATTCTTTGGAAACACTAAAACTTGTAAGTAGACTTGAAAAAGTTGGGAATAGAATGCTAGAAAGTGATTTTAAAATTTGTAAAAAATATGCATTTTCATCTATGGAGTCTAGTATAGTAAATGTTGATATAAATTTGAAATATGTAAAAGATGAAGAATTTAAAG
>USOM01000010.1 GCA_900556345.1 uncultured Clostridium sp.
CCATTAGAAGGTGTCAAATTTGAAATATATGATACAAATGGAAACACAATTCAAACATTAGTAACAGACAGCAATGGAATTGCCAAATCTAAAAAATTAGAAAAAGGAATTTATAAAGTAAAAGAAGTAGAAACCAATGAATGGTATTTGTTAGACCAAAATATTTATGAAGCTGAAATAAAAGAAAATAAGAAAACAGTAATACTAAATATAGAAAATGTACCAGCAAATCCGGATGAAGAAATTGAGAAAAAGGGACCAGATGAGGCTTTTGCAGATGATGAAATACAGTATAATATATCTTTAAAAAATAGTGGAAATATAGCTTTAGATAATTTTGTGTGGGAAGATGAAATACCAACAGATTTTATAAGAGTAACTAAAATTAAGTTAGGCACATATAATCAAGACAATAGTTATAACTTATATTATAAGACTAACTTCAGTGAAGATTATATTTTAATGTTGGAAGATATAAACACCAAAACTACAGAGGAAATTGATTTTTCCAAAGAATTATCTGATAATGAATTTATAACTAATATTAAATTAGATTTTGGAAGTGTTGATATTGGTTTTAAAAGTGAGGAAGATACCTTAATTTTTGCAAAGGTGAATTATAATGTTAAGAGTGGAGATGTTTTTGAAAATAAGGTTTGTTTGCAAGCAAGTTTTAAGGGATATAATTTAAGTAAATCTTCTAATTGGAAAACTAGGGTCTATAAGGTTTTACCGTTAACGGGAATGTAAAACTTTTTTAACTTAGTAAATAAAACCTAAAAAAATCACAAAATGAGGTAGAAACAATCTACCTCATTTTGTATAAAAAACAAATAAAAGCACAAACTAAAAATAGGGGGTGCTTAAAATGCAAGAAAATAAAAGCGAAAACTACGAGATAGGGGAAGAAGCAACAAGATATGGAGAATTTATAACATCGTATTTTGCGTGGTTACCACTATCTGTGCAAAAAGAGAAGGTAGAGGACTTAGAAAATATAACTAACAATAAAAACAAAAGAAAAAATGCAAAATAATAAGAAATTGAGAGAAAAACAAACAAAAGTAACCTCAAAAAATAAAAAAAGCAAATATAAATAATTAAAAATAGATGTTGAAAAAATAATAAAATGTGACTATAATAGCAATAAAGGTCAAAGAAAGTCAAAAGCAAAGAAACAAAAGGTGAAAAGGAACTTTTTCTGATTGGGGACGGTTCTTTTTCGGAAAAAGAACCGTCCCCAATCAGAAAAAAAGAAAGGAGCAATTATGAGAGTATCTGATATAATAGAAGAATTTATAAAAGAATTATTCAATAATGAAGAAGAAATAGAAATACAAAGAAATGATTTAGCACAAAAATTTAATTGTGTACCATCACAAATAAATTATGTAATAGCAACAAGGTTCAAGCCATCACAAGGATATTATGTAGAAAGTAGACGTGGTGGAGGCGGGCACATAACAATAAAAAAGGTAAGCAACACAAAATCAGATTATATAATGCATATAATAGAAAATATAGGAGAAGCTCTGCAAAATAGTGAAGCAGAAATTTTAATAAGTGATTTTTTAACTTATGGTTTAGTAAATGAAAAAGAAGCAAAACTTTTAAGAGTTGCAACAAGTGATAATGTTTTAGACATACCAAAAGAATACAAAGACAAACTACGAGCAAGTATTTTTAAGAATATGTTATTAAATATTAATTAATTGCCCAAAAAGAACCGGTCCAAATGGGGAAAAAACGGGACCAAAAAGAACCGACCCCAATGGTCCCAAAAAAGAAAGGAATGATAATTATGAAATGTGAAAATTGTGGAAAAAATGAGGCAAATGTAAAATATACCCAAATAATAAATGGAGAAAAAAAGCAAATGTTTTTATGCGAAGAATGTAGTAAAAAGCTAGGAGTAAGTGACATACAATTTAATATGCCAATAAGTTTTAATAGCTTCTTGGAGGATTTTTTTGATGATATGAATGATGTAAGTTTTATGCCAACATTAGGAGCTGGTAGTAAAAAGTTACAATGTAGTAAATGTGGATTAACTTGGGATGATTTTTTACATACAGGAAATTTTGGTTGTAGTAATTGTTATGAGGAGTTTGAATCTAGAATTGATCCAATTTTAAGAAGCTTGCAAGGAGCAACATCTCATATCGGAAGATTAGGAGATGTTATAGAAGGAAACGATATAAAACAAAATTTGGATGATAAAGAAAGTGAAGGAGTTGCCAAAGAAAACAAAATTGTAAATAAAGTAGATGAACTAAAAGAAGAGTTAAAGCAGGCAATAAAAGAAGAAAGATATGAAGATGCAGCAAAACTTCGTGATGAGATTAAAAATTTAGAAAACGGACAGGAGGAATAGTTTATGAATTGGTATTTACAAAGAGGAAAAGATAGTGATGTTATAATAAGTTGTAAAGTTATGTTTTCTAGAAATTTAAGAAACCATAGATTTAATACTAAAAATAGCGTAGAAATTCAAGAGATAGAAAATGAAGTTAAATCAAAATTACAAGGTTTAGGATATAATTTAAAATTTATTAAAATTAAAGATATGGATGATTTAACAAAACAGTCTTATATAGAAGAGGGATTGATTGATGATACTATTGCCAAAAATGAAAATACATCAATTTTGATAAATGATGATGAAAATATCTGTATTGTACTTAACTCTCAAGACCATATAGAAATCCAAGTTTTTAATTCTGGAATGGAACTTGAAAGTACATTTAATTTAGCACGTGAAATAGATAATAAATTTGAAGAAATTTTTGATATTGCAAAAAGTAAAAAATATGGATATCTAACTTCATCTCCATTAGATGTAGGAACAGGTTTAAAAGCAGAAGTTACAATTCATTTACCAGGACTTACAATGACAGGAAATATAAGAAAAATAGCTACTGCAATGAACAATTTGGGAGTAAGTTTTAGTAGCAAATATGTTAGTGGTATGGAAAACATTGGAGATATTTATAAAATAAGAAATAAACAAACTCTAGGAATTTCAGAAGATACGATTATTAAGAATATAAAGGCAATTAGCGAAAAAATAATAGAACAAGAAAGAGCAGCTAGAAATATACTCGGAAAAAATCAAATTGAACTTGAAGATATGGTTTATAGAAACTTAGGAACTTTGGTTAATGCAAGAAAATTGAAATGGAAAGAAGCGGTTAAACTAATGTCAAATGTGAAGATGGGAGTAGATATGGGAGTTATAAAAGAACTTAGTGATGATGATATAGCTAAGATTTACTTCTATATGGAATCTGCTAATCTTCAAAAATATTTTAATCAAAATTTAGATGGATATGATAGAGATATAAAACGTGGAGAAATGATTAGAACTATTGTTAAAAAATAAAGACCTCCACGAAGGAGGCTTTAAAACACTATTTACTTTTCAATATTTTTATACTTGTCACTACATCGTGAGCGATAAGTATAAAAAGACAGATTGCTATGATGATTACTACGGTATTTGCACTAACAATGTGAAATCCGAATAAAATCATAGAAAGTAATAGAAATGCGATTAGAGCTATGTAGATAAACATACGTACTCCTCCTCTCGTGGAGAAAACCAATAAATGGTTTGGTTAAATAGTTACAAAGTTCAAAACGAACTCTACATAAAGTATAACTCAAAAATAAAAAAATGTCAAAAAGGAAGTGTATAATATGATATATAAATTTACATCAAGAGCAAAAAAAGCGATTGAACTTGCACAAGATGAAGCTGTTTCACTTGGTCATAACTATATAGGAACAGAACACGTCTTATATGGTTTAATAAAAGAAGGAGCAGGAGTTGCAAGTAGGGTATTACAAAATCAAGGGATAACAGCAGAAGATGTTGAAGCAAAAATTGTTGAAATGATAGGCAAAGAAGTAATTACAGGAACAGATACCTTAGGATTTACACCAAGAACAAAAAGAGTAATTGAAAATAGTTTTATAGAAGCAAGAAAATTAGGCTATGACTATATAGGAACAGAGCATCTATTAATGGGAATACTAAGAGAAGGTGATAGTATAGCAGTAAGAATTTTGCTTGATTTAGATGTAGAATTACCTAAATTATATAATGAAATTATAAATGTTATAAATGAAGCGGAAGATGTATCAAAAGAAAGTAAAACAAATAATAAACAAAATGGAAGTTTTAACTCAACGCCAACCTTGAATCAATTTGGTGAAGATCTAACTAAAAAGGCAAAAGAAGGAAAGCTAGACCCTGTAGTTGGTAGAAGTAAAGAAATCGAAAGAGTTATTCAAATTTTATCAAGAAGAACAAAAAATAATCCTTGTTTAATAGGTGAACCAGGTGTTGGTAAAACAGCAATTGTTGAAGGGTTAGCACAAAAAATCAATTTAGGAGATGTGCCAGAAATCCTTAAAAATAAAAGAGTTGTAAGTATGGATATTTCTGGAATGGTAGCAGGTGCGAAATATAGAGGTGACTTTGAGGAAAGAATCAAAAAAGCATTAGGAGAAGTCAAAAAAGCAGGAGATGTAATACTATTTATTGATGAAATTCATACAATAGTTGGAGCGGGTTCAGCAGAAGGTGCAATTGATGCTGCAAATATTTTGAAACCTATGCTTGCAAGAGGCGAAATTCAGTTAGTTGGTGCAACAACAATTAGTGAATATAGAAAATATATTGAAAAAGATACAGCCTTAGAGCGTAGATTTAGCCCTGTTACAGTAAATGAGCCAACCGAAAAAGATACTATTACAATCTTAAAAGGAATAAGAGACAAATATGAAGCACATCATAATGTAAAAATTACAGATGAAGCAATAGAATCAGCAGTTACATTATCAGAAAGATATATAAACGATAGATTTTTACCAGACAAGGCAATAGATTTAATTGATGAAGCATCATCAAAAGCTAGACTTCAAACTTATACAGAGCCAGATAGCTTAAAAGATATGCAAGAAGAAATAGACAGAATATCAAAAGACAAAGAAGAAGCGGTTCGTGGTCAGAAGTTTGAGAAAGCTGCATCACTTAGAGATGAGGAAAAAGCTTTAAAGGAAAAATATGAAAAAGAGGAGAAAAAGTGGAAAAATCAAAATACTAAAAAAGTTGTTACAATAACAGAAGAAAATATTGCAGATGTAATTTCACTTTGGACAGGAATTCCAGCTAAAAAGATATCAGAAGATGAAAATGAAAGATTACGTAACTTAGAAAAAACATTACACGAAAGAGTAATTGGTCAAAATGAGGCAGTAGAAGCGGTAAGCAAAGCAATAAGAAGAGGAAGAGTAGGACTAAAAGACCCAAATAGACCAATAGGTTCATTCCTATTTTTAGGTCCAACAGGAGTAGGAAAAACAGAACTATCAAAAGCATTGGCAGAAAGCCTATTTGGAGATGAATCTGCAATGATAAGAATTGATATGTCTGAATATATGGAAGCACATTCAGTATCAAAACTTATAGGATCTCCTCCTGGATATGTAGGATTTGAGGAAGGTGGCCAACTAACCGAAAAAATTAGAAGAAAACCATATTCAGTAATACTATTTGATGAAATTGAAAAAGCCCACTCAGATGTAATGAATATGCTTCTTCAAATACTTGATGATGGTAGGCTTACAGACTCTAATGGTAGAACAGTAAACTTTAAAAACACTGTAATTATAATGACATCTAATATTGGTGCAAGAATTATTACAGATAAAAAGACATTAGGATTCTCAAATGAAACAAAAAATGATGGTGAGAATAAAAACGAACAAAAAGAATATGAAAATATCAAAAAAGAAGTAATGGCAGAATTAAAACGTGAGTTTAGGCCAGAATTTATAAACCGTATAGATGAGATAATTGTATTCCATAAATTAAATGATGAAGAGATTTCTAAGATTATAGAGTTAATGCTAAATGAAGTAAAAAATAGAATGAAAGCTCAAAAATATGAGATTGAATTTTCGCCTAAAGTTAAAGAGTTAATTGCAAAAAAAGGTATTGACAAAGCCTTTGGAGCAAGGCCTCTTAAGAGAACTATTCAAAATTTAGTTGAAGACAAGATTGCTGAGGCCATTTTAGATGGTGTTGTTAAGAAAGGTAAAGAGGCAAAACTTGATTGCGAGGGAGATGAAGTTGTGATAAAATGACCCAATTGGACCGGTTCTTTTTGTGCCAGTGACCCATTTGGACCGGTTCTTTTTGGGTTGAAGTTTATTGAATAATTTAAATAATAAAAATAATCCCAAAAAGAACCGGTCCAAATGGGTCAAACTGGCTCAACATGCACAATAGTTTTATAAACATTATCAAGTTTACTAACACTCATTTCAACACTATCAGCAAGAGAATGGCTATCAAAAGTAGACATATTACCATCAACACAAATTACAATAACGATTACATAATTATACCCAACTGGAGAAGAGCTAATACTTTGAACTTTTTTGATATCTTGATAGGAATTTACAATATCTAAAATTAAATCCTTGGTTTTGGTATCAACAGAAATATCCATTAAAACATTATAGCTTTCAATAAAGAAGGTAAAACCAGTAAATCCGATCCAAATGGAAATTCCTATACCTGTTAAACTATCGAACCAATAAATTCCTTTTAAGGTAAGCAAAACAGAAATAAGAGTAAATGTTGTTACAATACAGTCATTTCTATGGTCATTCATATTAGCTTTAAGTAGAATATTGTCATATTTTTTGACAACTGTTTTGGTGTATAAATACAAGAAAAGTTTTACAACTATAGTAATAAAGCAAGTTATAACAAGAAGCCAAGAAAATTTTAATTCACTTCCAAATATAAGAGTTTTTATTGAGTCATATAATAGTTTAAAACTAACTATAATCATTGATATTCCAATAAACATAGAAAATATGTATTCAGCTTTTCCGTGACCGAAATTATGATCATCATCTTTAGGAGCACTTGAAATTTTATTTCCAATAAATGTCATAAGTGATGCAAAAATATCGCCTGCAGAGTTTATACTATCTGCAATCATAGCTTGACTCTTAGTCCAAAAACCAATTGTACCTTTTATAATTAATAAAAATATATTACCTAAAATACCTAAAATTCCCACTTTTTTAGTTTGGGAGAAACGATTATCATCCATTTTTTATCCGTCCTTTTTATATAAAATTTATGAAAATATAACCTCAAGTATATCATATTTTAAGAAAAATGTTAAGAAAAAATATAAAAATTACAAAAATATTACTTAAATATTACAAAAATATTACAAAAAGGTTGCAATTTCTTTACAAAGGTGATATAATATATGTGTACAAAGGAAATTTTGTGAGGTGATTAAGATGAAAGGTATTGGAATTTTAATATATATTTTAATATTTATAATAGTAGGATTAATAGGATATGCAATTGTGCAAATAAAAACATTTGGAATGAATGTAAAAGATTTTTGGAGCTTTATAGAAGCAAACCAAACTTTAGATAGATTATACGTTTTTTCAAAAAAATATGAAAAATTAAGTGTACAAGAACAATTAATATACTTAAAAGAAGCAGAAGAAATATTTAACGCTTTTGACAAAGTGCCTAATGCATTATGGGAAGATGAATATGAAAAATATAACACAGTACTAGAAAAGTACAAAGATATCAAAATGCTAAGATGGGCAAATAATTAATTTAGCTTAACATAATAATTCCTAAATATATAGATGATGGCTAGGTCATAAGACTTAGCTATTTTTTTATGAAATTTTCATTGACAAAAATAAACATTTGTTCTATAATCTTTGAAGGATAAATAATAAAATTTATAAATAGATAAAAGAGATAGGAGCAAATAAATTGAAAAAAATAGGATTTACAATAGGCAAATATGCACCATATCATATAGGTCATAAATTTTTAATAGAAACAGCAGTAAAAAATATGGATGAATTTTATGTTGTAGTTTATGATACACCAGAGTTAAATATAAAAATGGAAGATAAAATTAAATGGATACAAAGAGATTTTCCAAATGTGAAAATTTTAAAAGCTTACAATAGTCCTAAGCAATATGGTTTGGATGGAGAAAGTGTAAAAATTCAGATGGAATATTTGTGTAAAATAATTGGAGAAGTCAAAGTTACACATTTTTATAGTAGCGAGGATTATGGAAAATGTGTTGCAGAATATCTGGGAATTCAAAATGTTGTGGTGGATAAGGAAAGAAAGATTTTTAATGTGAGGGCAAGTGATATAAGAAATGATGTAGAGAAGTTTAAGATGTATTTGAATGATGAGGTTTATAGAGATTTGAAGTAAAAAAATTGTTAAAAAACTAAAAGCGAAAGTAAATAGAGGCTATATAAAAAAGCCTCTATTTTACCTATAATTCAATCCTAGGTGCATACTCCTCAAGCCACATATCAACCTGACACAAATAAGCCATAAGTTGAGGACCAGTCATCAATTGCCCAAACCAAGGACGAGTAAAAGCTTTACCATCAGTATTCAAAATATCCAAAATAAAATCACGATTAAGCAAATAATTAATAGGTCTAGAGCTATCTTTCATAATATTAGTTAGCATTTCCTTAATAACCGCTAAATAAGTAGGGTTAAAAGTCTTAGGATAAGGAGATTTTTTTCTATCTACGATTTCATCAGGTAAAACACCTTTCATAATATGTCTTAAAATCCCTTTTTCTCTGCCTTTGTAAGCTTTCATTTCCCAAGGCACATTATACATATACTGAGCTAATCTGTAATCACAAAAAGGAACACGAACTTCAAAGCCATTTGCCATACTCATTCTATCTGCACGTTCTAAAAGAGTTTGCATAAACCACGTGATTGTAAGATAAGAAATTTTACGTTTTTCAGCGGTATCGAATGAATCTGTATCTAAAATTTCAACATTAGATAAACTTTGATTATATCTAAAATCTATATAATCTTTCAAATTTATTTTAGAAGAAATAGAAGGATTCAAAAGTTTAGTTCGTTCTTGTATTGCAATAGACCAAGGAAAAGTACCAGAATTTAGGCTATCTTCACGGAAGAACCAAGGATATCCGCCAAATATTTCATCTGCACATTCGCCCATTAAGGTAACGGTTTTTTCTTTTTTTACTTCCTTGCAAAATAGATATAGAGAAGAATCCACATCTGCCATACCAGGCATATCACGGGCAAGCATTGCTTCTTTTAAGCTTGATGCAAGCTCTGGGGTATCTAGCATTACAGTATGATGTTTTGAATAAGTAGTTTTATTCATTAAGTCTATATAATAATTGTCCGAATTGGGCTGAAAATCGGATTTAACGAAGTTTTTATCATTATCTACATAATCTACCGAATAAGTGTCTAATGGCGCCATATCTTGTTCTTGCATATAATCAGAGGTGAATTTGGTAATTATACTTGAGTCTAATCCTCCTGATAAAAATGTGCAAATTGGCATATCTGAAACTAGTTGTCTTGAAATGGCATCTTTTAATAAAGAATCTAAATGGTTACAGGTTTCATCAAAATCCTCTAAGTGATGCTTAGATTCTAGTTTCCAATATTGTTCAATATGAAGTCCAGACTTATTATATACTGCAAAATGAGCAGGTTTAATTTCAAAGATATCCTTGTAGACTGTAAAACCAGGAGTGTGGCTAGGACCAATTCCAAACAATTCAGATATTCCTTGTGAGTCCATAATTTTCTCAAAATGAGGATATTTAAAAATAGCTTTTAACTCAGAGGCAAATATAAGTCCACCATCAAATTCAGTATAAAATAAAGGTTTAACCCCAAAATGATCTCTTGCCATAAAAAGTTCTTGGGTTTTTGTATTCCAAATAGCAAAACTAAAAATTCCATTTAGATGATTTACAACATCTTTTCCATAATGTATGTAGCTTTTTAAAAGAATTTCTGTATCGCAGTGCCCATAAAATGTAAATCCATTTTCAGTTAAGGTTTTCCTTAGTTCTTTTGTATTATAAATTTGACCATTATAAACAATTACATATTCACCTTGATTAAAACGTTGAATCATAGGCTGTTTTCCACCTTGAGGGTCAATAACAATAAGCCTTTTATGACCAAGGGCAACATTATTATTTAGGTAAAGACCTTCTTCATCAGGGCCACGATTACTTAAAGTTTGTGTCATAGTATTTATAACATTTTTCTTATTAGGTAATTCCTTTTTATAATTTACAAAACCAACAATTCCACACATAAAACTTATCCTTTCCACATAATAAAAATTTATTCAATATCAGTATATGAAAGGGTTTCAAAAAATGTGAAAATAAATTGGCTACAATAGTTGACAAATACGAAAAAAAAATGTATAATCTTATGGTATTGATAAAAGTGAAAATATGGTATAACACATATATATCGATTAACAAGAGGAGGGAATAAAAATGGCACAACCAAAAAGAAGATGGTCAAAAGCTAGAACACATAGCAAAAGATCAACATGGAAATTAGAAGCACCAAAATTTGCAAAATGCTCAAATTGTGGTGAACCAGTATTACCACACACATTATGTTCAAACTGTGGATACTATGATGGAAAACAAATCGTAGTAAAAAAAGATAATAATGAATAATAATCCATCAGGGAGGAAAAATAAATGCAAATAGTAAAAGGTATAGTTATAGGAATTTATTTTATAGTTTGTTTAGCTTTAGTAATCCTTGCAATGGTACAATCTAAAGAAGATGCAGGTTTATCATCAACAATAACTGGAACTTCTGCAAATAACTTCTTTGAGAAAAATAAAGGTAATACCAAAGAAGGAAAACAGAAAAAGTGGACAGTTATTTTGGGTATTATACTTGTAGTACTTTGCATTGTTTTAGGAGCTATATATTCAATTTAACAATGAGAATTAAAGAGTAGTTTGAAGGCTATTCTTTTTTTGTTGGGAAAAATTTGTTGAAAAAGTACGTTATTTTTGGTTTTGTGTAAAATACACATTGAACTATTTTTGATTTTGAAATCTAATAATTATTAGATATATGATACCATTATAAAAACGAGCAAAAACCACAGAAAAGTAGGAAGTTTTTGCTCATTTGAGCAAAAACTTGACAAAAATAAAAAAAAGATTTAATATATAATTAGGGTGATGAAAATGAAAAAAAGAATTATATATCGTGAAGAATATATGAATAAACTTAAAGCATATAAAGATAAACAAATAATAAAGGTAATAACAGGAATAAGACGTTCAGGAAAATCCACTATATTAAATGAATTTAAAAAAGAATTAATTGATGAAGGAATACTGGAAAAAAATATAATATCAATAAACTTTGAAGATAATAGCAATAGGGAATTATTAGATTTCCAAAAACTACATGATTATATTATAGAAAAAACAGATAAAGAATGTATGAATTATATTTTTTTAGATGAAATACAAAATGTAACTGAGTTCCAAAAATGTATAGACAGCTTATTATTAAGAGATTATTTAGACATATATATAACAGGTTCAAATTCATATATGTTATCAGGTGAACTTGCAACATATTTAACTGGTAGATATATTCAAATACATATATTACCACTATCGTTTAAGGAATACATAAGTTATTATGGAGAAGAAGATGAATTAAAAAAATATAATGAATATAGTATGTATGGAGGATTTCCATATCTTATAAATTTAGAAAATTCCAATGA